>CAZGRC010000106.1:0-4552 GCA_964528125.1 uncultured Ruminococcus sp. | reverse complement strand
GCCTTCAACAATGCCGAGCAGTATTGATTTTAAAAGATTTATAATATCGGGCATAACATTTTACCTCAAAGTCAGTTCTTTATAAAGTTTGATATATGCTCCTGCGGAAGCACCCCAACTGTTGTCGCATTCCATTGCGCGGCGCCGAAGTGTTGCCCAACCGTCGGAATCGTTGTAACCCGCAACGGCGCGCCAAACGGTTTCAAGCATATCGTGCGCATTGTAGTTTTGGAATGTAAAACCGTTCCCCAAACCGTCACCGCTGTCTGAAATTGTGTCGTTAAGACCGCCTGTTTTGCGCACAATCGGAATGGTGCCGTAACGCAGTGCGACCATTTGTGCCAGGCCGCAAGGTTCGCTGAGACTGGGCATAAGGAAAATATCGGCACCGGCATATATTCTGTGCGCAAGGCGTTGGTCAAAACCCAGTTTAAGACCGACTTTGTCGGGATATTTTTGCGACATTTCATAGAAAAATGTTTCAAATTCCCACTCGCCGGAACCCAAAACAGCAAACTGAATATCGGCTTTCAACATATCTTCAAAAACGTGTTTTACAAGGTCGATACCCTTGTGTTTTACAAGGCGGGTAACCATACCGATAACGGGAACTTCCGCCCTTTCGGGAAGACTGAGCTCTTTTTGCAGATCTGCTTTATCGGCTTTTTTGCCCTCGGGATTTTCGACACTGAAATTTCTGTAGATAAGTGGGTCGGTTTCGGGATCGTAAACTTCACAGTCAATGCCGTTTACGATGCCCGTGAGTTTATATGTGAATTCTTTTAAAATGAAATCAAGACCGTGTGAATAAAACGGGTCGAGAATTTCGTTTGAATAGGTCGGTGATACGGTGGTCACCTTGTCCGAACACTGTATCGCCGCTTTCATAAGATTTACGCAACCGTCATATTCCACAAGGCTTTCTCTGCCCTCGGGAAGCCCGAGAACGTCGGAATAAAGCTCGTGACCGTATTTCCCCTGATACTGTATGTTGTGAATGGTGAAGACGGTTTTGATGCCCGACCACGCTTCGTTTTCGCGATAAAATTCGTTGAGGTATACGGGAATCATACCTGTTTGCCAGTCATTGCAGTGGATTATGTCGGGTTTGAAACCGATATGAGGTATCATTTCAAGCACTGCGCGTGAAAAGAAAGCAAAACGTTCGGCATCGTCATAGTGACCGTAAAGACCGTCGCGTTTGAAATAATACTGGTTGTCAATCAAATAGTATATAACACCGTCGATATGCGCTTCAAATATACCGCAGTATTGTCTGCGCCATGCAACCGGAACCGTAATAGCGGTTATAAAGGTCATTTTTTCGCGCATTTCTTCACTGATACAGCCATAAAGCGGTAAAACCACACGGCAACCGATAAGACGGCGGCGAAGCGCTTTAGGAAGTGCGCCGGCAACATCGGCAAGTCCGCCGGACATTGCGAATGGATATGCTTCACTTGAAGCGAATAATACTTTCATTTTTATCTCCGTTCTGCCGCTGAAACATTTCGCAACCGAGTTTTTAAAAATCCCTTTGGCGGCCAGTGGGGACTTTGTTTCGGCATTCCGAAATTTTAACTTTAGATTTGCGGAACACCGATTCTGCGGTTGCGTTCGGCGTGAAATATCACGCCGAAAATTCTTTTGTTTTAAAATATTCTATATTGTTTGATTTTTCTTTATCATAAATGATTTTTCGGCAGTACCTTTAAGTATCATATCCGAACAAATGGCGGCGTTTTTATCGGCAATGACATATTCTAACTGTGCACCTTCTGCAACGGTGGTGCCCTGCATTAAAATCGAGTTTTCGATAACAGCGCCCTTTGCAACCTTGACACCTCGGAAAAGAATGCTGTTTTTAACGGTACCGTCCACAACACAGCCGTCGGCAATAAAGCAGTTCTCCGCAATCGATTTTGTACCGTAGCGAGTCGGCATATCGTCGCGGGTCTTGGTGAGTATCGGACGTTCCTTGTTAAAAAGGTCACGTCTGACTTCGGATTTAAGCAGATCCATATTTGCACCGAAATAAGCGCGCTCGCTGTCCATAATGGCGGCATAACCCTCATGACGGTAAGCCGCAACCTTAAGCGCAGAAAGATGCCGTGCGATTATATCGCGGTTAATGCTCATACCCTCGGCGTTGACGGCGCTTTCGACCAGTCGGGTGAGTGGTGTACAGTTAAATATAAGAATTCCGAGACCGTATTCGGCGGTTCGCTCACTTCCGTCGGAAAATTCGATATCGGTAACAAAGCCGTTTTGAACCGTCGGGAGCATAACATTTCTGCCGTTCATCGGAACCTTGCCGATGTGTGTTACAACCGTAACGTCGGCGTGACTTTTTATGTGGGTTTCAATAGCGGAGGAAATGTCAACATTGGCAATAAGATTCGAGTCCGCAAGCACCATATAATCGGCGTGGCTTCGCTTTATAAAATCTGTTGCACCGCTGAGCGCTTCGACATAACCGTTATAGCGGCGGTTGCCCGCTGTGCTGTAGGGCGGCAAGATACGTATACCGCCGTTTTTGCGGTCAAGATCCCACGAAATGCCGCTGCCTACGTGATCCATAAGTGAACGGTAGTTTTCTTTTGTGATAAGACCGACGTTTGATATCCCCGCATTGACAAGGTTCGAAAGTGCAAAATCCACAAGGCGGTATCTTGCGCCGAACGGCACCGATGCCATTGAACGCTTGGTTGTGAGTTTGCGAAGAAGTTCGTCTTGCGAATTTACAAACACAAGACCGGCTATAGCGGAAGCTCTCATATAATCTCCTCCTCGTTTACGTTTTCGGTTATCATTTTTTTAGCACCGATTTTGGCGTTTTTGCCGACTGTAAGACCGTTCCCGACAACCGTAATTCCCCATTCGTCACTCGGAACAAGTGCGGGGTCTCCGCCGATTTCGGCACCCTCTTCAACCGTAACGTTTTCCGCAATAATGGAGTATCGCACGGTTGCACCTTTTTTAATTACCGCCCCCGGCATAACAAGTGAATATTCAATCTTGGCATTTTCTTCGACCGTAACATTCTCAAAAAGTATGGAATAGTCAAGTGTGCCCTCAACTTCGCAACCGTCGGTTACAAGTGAGTTTTCAACATAGGCCGATTTTCCGATGTACTGCGGCGGCAATGCGTTTGTGCGGGAATAAATGCGCCAACTCGGGTCAGAAAGGTTGAGATTGAGTTTAGGATTCAAAAGGTCGAGATTTGCATCCCAAAGAGATTCGACTGTGCCGACATCTTTCCAATAATCGTTAAAACGGTAAACCATCATTTTTTCGCCCGTGTTAAGCATTGCGGGGATAATGTTTTTACCGAAATCGTTGGATGAATCGGGGTCTTTTTCGTCCTCGGTAAGATATTTGCGGAGCTTATCCCACGAAAATACGTAAATTCCCATTGAGGCGAGATTGCTTTTCGGATTCGCGGGCTTTTCTTCAAACTCATAAATACTGCCGTCGGGATTGGTATTCATTATTCCGAAACGCGAAGCTTCTTCATCGGGAACTTCCAAAACGGCAATGGTGCAGGCAGCACCGGTGTCTGCGTGCTGGTTTATCATTGACGAATAATCCATTTTATAAATGTGGTCTCCCGAAAGAATCAGCACATATTCGGGGTCGTAACGTTCAATAAAAGCAAGGTTTTGGTATATGGCATTTGCCGTACCGGAATACCAGTCACCGCCTTTTTGTCCTTGATAGGGCGGCAAAATGTGTACACCGCCTTTAAGTCGGTCAAGATCCCACGGTTTTCCCGAACCGATGTAATCGTTAAGTTCAAGTGGTTTGTACTGTGTGAGTATACCCACTGTGTCGATTCCCGAATTCACGCAGTTTGAAAGGGGAAAATCAATGATCCGGTACTTACCGCCGTAGGGTACTGCGGGCTTGGCGATTTTTGATGTAAGTACGCCGAGCCTGCTGCCCTGTCCTCCTGCGAGAAGCATGGCAACGCATTTTTTGCTGTTCACTCTAACATCTCCTGTCCGGACAGCGAAAACTGTCCGTTTAATATTATAATTTTATATGCCCTGTCCGTTTATTTTATGCTTGCCGTTTTTTGACGGCTTCAGGTATATCACACTAAGCGGGGGAAGGGTCAATGAAACCGAATTCTCTCGTCCGTGCATTCGGACGGTCTCGCTTTTGTAAACGGCACATTTTTTACTGCTGCCGCCGAAAACTACACTGTCGCTTGAGAAAACTTCGCGATAGGTGTCGCTGCGGGGTACACCTATGCGGTAATTCAATCTTTCGACGGGAACAAAATTACATACGCATATGAGTTCATTGCTGTCAAGGTCGCGCCTTATAAAGGAAATAACACTCTGGCAAAAGTCGTCGTTGGAAATCCATTCAAAGCCCTCCCAAGAAAAATCGTTTTCCCACAGAGTTTTATTTTTAAGATAAAAACGGTTGAGGGCTTTTACAAAGTTTTGCATTTTGAAATGCATATCGAAGTCAAGAAGAAACCAGTCAAGCGGTGTTTTATAATTCCATTCGGAAAACTGGGCAAATTCCTGCCCCATAAATG
>CAZGRC010000105.1:0-4555 GCA_964528125.1 uncultured Ruminococcus sp. | reverse complement strand
GCGCTACCAACTGCGCCACACCTCGATATCTATTCGATTTTGCGTAGAAGCGGTACAAAGTTCGTTTAAAATCGGAACTTATGCTATTTTCGTCTTTTCAAAACCACTAGATAAATATTATATTACAAACATTGCAATTTGTCAATTTTTATTTCACAAAAAAGTGTTCGAGAGTGTGTAGGTTTACAATAGAAGTGTTACAGTGTTGAATAAAAAAAGAGTGACGAATGGGAAATGATATAGTCTCCTTAGTGTGGTCTCGAAACTTTTTGTTTTTTCGAGTGTCTACTCTAAGGGAATTATATCATTTACGCTTAATACTCTGTCTATCTTATTTTTGCCTTTGCAACGCCCGTTGGGTTGTTATTCAATGTATTTCAAATTACTGCCTTATGTGGCGTTAGCATATTACCGTGCGTTTTCTTTTTTGCGGGATATACTATTCTTGTGAGGTGTGTTTTATGCAAAAAAGGTTTTTCGGAGTGCTGGGTGATTTGCTTTTTTATCTTCTCGGCAGTTTTGTTTATTCCACTGCAGTCACGGTTTTTATTTCGACAAACGAGATATCTCCCGGAGGTTTTACGGGAATTGCGACGCTTTTTGATTATCTGTTCAATGTGCCGTCGGGCATAATGCTTCTTATACTCAATATACCGATACTAATAATCGGATTTATTAAAATGGGCGGGATATTCATTGTAAAGACATCACTTGTTACGGTTATGGTGTCGGTTTGTCTTGAAATAACCGATGCCGTATTTCCCGCAATGAAGTTTGATAAAATTCTTGCCGCATTATTCGGGGGAATTATGATGGGAACAGGATTGGGACTTATACTGCTGAGGGGCGCGACAACAGGCGGAGTGGATATAATAGCCAAGCTTATAAACAGGCGTTTCCCTCATTTTACGGTCGGACGGCTGATACTTTTGATAGATTGCGCGGTAATACTTATTGCAGCCGCGGTTTACCGTAATATTGAAAGTGCGCTCTATTCGGCTGTATCCATATATATGTGTTCTCATTTTATGGATATAATACTCTACGGCGCGGATAAGGGCAGAATAATATATGCCGTTACATCAAAGCCGCAACAGATTTCCGAAGATATTGCCCGAAATATTAGGCGCGGTGTGACACACATAGATGTCAGTGGCGGTTATACGGGAGAAGCGCGTATTATGCTTATGTGCACCGTGCGTGTGAGCGAAGTGGCAGAGATTTATTCGATAATCGACCGCCACGACCCGACGGCGTTTATAGTTGTTTCGGAAGCGGGAGAAATAATCGGTGAGGGATTTAAAAATATGGGGAAATAAAAGCGGTAAAGCACACTGAGAATAATAAAAAACGGTGCAAAAACAAATTAAAACCCTCCAAATGCGTGAAGCCGCTATAGGAGGGTTTCGATTTGCCGAATTGTATTGTTTAAACTATTTATTTTTCCAGTTTATAAATCCGTAGCTGTCCAAAATTTGAAAAAATTTCGCAAGCCGTTCATAAAGCGGATGTGCTTTTTCACCGAAGTGTTCATCTACAAGTTTTCCGATTTCGGTTATGTCACGTACACCGTCGATGAGCGGCCAGACAAAACTTCCGTTTTCATCAAGATGGATATAACTTGTTTTGGGCTTTTTTATAAGTTTTTGCGCAATTCTGTTAAATGTGCCCCTGTTTTGCACCTCAAGTGTGACAATGCCGTTTTCGTCGGAATTCCAGCCTATATCGGCATTTTTAACGGGGATTTTTTCAAGATAATTTTCGTGATTTCGGTTATTCTTCATTTTCGGACTCTTTGCGCTTTTTGAAAAGCGAGAATTTAAGCAGTGTAAGCACGGTTATCGCAAACAGCAAAATACCGCCGATTGCGGCAACAGGTGCTGAAATATGTTCCGAAATATCGATGATTTCGGTTATTCCGAATATCGTAAGCAGCGCCAGCAGGATTCCGACAAGACCTTCACCGGCAATCATTCCGGAACAGAAAAGTATACCGTCGTTTATAACGGATTTTTTCTTTTCGGCGTTCATTTTAAGCTTCTCAAGCATAAGTCTTACCAGACCGCCGACCATTATGCAGGCGTTCAGATGTACCGGCAGATAGATACCGATTGCAAACGGCAAAACCGGAATGCCGATAATTTCCACGATGATTGCGATGAAGATGCCGATAAATATAAGTCCCCAGGGCAGATTGCCTTCCATAACACCCTCGATGACGGTTTTCATAAGGGTTGCCTGAGGCGCGGCAAGTTCGTCGGTTCCGAATCCCCAGGCTTTGTCGAGCAGATAGAGCGTGCCGCCGATTGCAAGTGCCGATGATATAACGCCGATGATTTCGCCTATTTGCTGTTTTTTGGGGGTTGCACCCAAAATATAACCTGTTTTGAGATCCTGAGATGTATCACCGGCAATTGCCGAGACAATGCATATGACCGAACCGATTGCAATGGCGCTTGCCATTCCGCCGATGCCGGTGGCACCGGTGGCTTTAAGGATGAGCGTTGCGATGAGCAGTGTGGCGATAGCCATTCCGGAAACGGGGTTGTTACTGCTTCCAACAAGACCGACCATACGGCTTGAGACGGTAGCAAAGAAAAAACCGAATATAACGATTATCACAGCACCCAAAAGTGAAACGGGGATGGCGGGAACGAGCCAGACAGCCAGCGTGAGCAAGGCAATGGCAACAAGAACCACGACAATGTTTATATCACGTCCTGTGCGCGAAGTATCCGACACGGCAGAATTTTTTATGCTCTTTACGGCTCCGCCGAAAGAGGAAGCAATGAGCGGAAGTGATTTTATAAGGCTGATGATACCGCCTGCGGCAAGCGCACCGGCGCCGATATAGCGCACATATGAACTCCAGATACCGTTCGCACCGTTTTCGGCAAATATTTCCGAAATGGGAAGTGTTCCCGGTTCAAGGACGGTATCGGCTCCGAAAAGCACAATCATAGGTATAATGACAAGCCAGCTCAAAACGCCGCCCGCAAACATATATGATGAAATTCTCGCGCCGCAGATATAACCGACCGACATAACGGCAGGATATATTTGGGTTCCGATTTCTCCGGGGTAGCCCTTGATTTTAAGTGATATTTCACCCGAAACGGCTTTGAGTCCGTCAATAATAAATTTAAAGAGTGCGGCAAAACCCATACCGGCAAAGACGGTGGAAGCACCCGCGCCGCCCTTTTCACCTGCCAAAAGAACCTCTGCACAGGCGGTGCCTTCGGGATAAGGAAGTGTGCCGTGCTCCTTTACAATAAGCGCATTTCTGAGCGGTATCATAAAGAAAACACCCAAAAGACCTCCGATAAGGGCAATAAGGGTAATCTCCAGCATATCGGGCTTGTCCATTTTTCCTTCGTGTGCCCAAAGGAAAAGTGTGGGCAAGGTGAAGATGGCACCCGCTGCAAGCGATTCCCCCGCAGAACCGATGGTCTGTACGAGATTGCTTTCAAGAATTGAATTTTTGCGCATAATAATGCGTATTACACCCATTGCAATAACAGCCGCGGGTATTGATGCCGAAACCGTCATACCGACGCGAAGTCCGAGATATGCGTTGGCGGCGCCGAACACAACGGCAAGAAGAACGCCCATTATAATCGAAGTTACCGTGATTTCGGGCGTGATTCGTTCTGCCGCTATGTAGGGCTTAAATTCGTTTTTACTGTCCATATATTTTCTCCGTTCCGAAGCAAAGTGACAACACCTTGCGACACAAATTGATATAATTATAACATACGAGCGGGATAAAAGCAATCAAAAAAGTGCTTATATAAGAACCGTCTGAATTGCAATATAAAATTACGCTTTTAATGTTTGCAGTCTTTGAGCATTTCAGTTACAAGGCGGTATACGGCGGCGGTTGATGAAATACTCAAAGATTCGTTCACGGTGTGAACATCTTTAAGATTGGGACCGATTGAAATGCAGTCGAGATCTTTTATTTTGGATGCGAAAACGCCGCATTCAAGACCTGCGTGTATTGCTTCGACTTTCGGTTCAAAACCGAACTGAGCGACAAAACATTCTTTGTAAATGCGCTGAAGTTCGGATGCGGATTTAAATTCCCAAGGGGGATAGTGACCCGATGTGCTTGCGGTAAATTGCAAGCGTGCAAAGAAAATCTCAAGCTTTTCGACAAGAAAATCAAGTGCGGAGGATTTGTTGCTTCGTAGGGCAAAGGTCAGGGTTATGCTTTCTTCATCGGTTTTAAGTATTCCGAGATTAAGCGAGGTTTCGACAAGACCGTCTATTTCGGCACTCATTTCCATCACGCCGTTAGGCGAGGCAGACAGTGCAAAGAGAAGATTTTCGGTAATGTTTTTCGGTAAAACGGCGTGCTCGGCAGAATTTTCGGCACAGGTGATATCATAGGCAAAGCGGGGTTCTCTTGCCGCAATTTCGGCGGCTGTTACTGCAAAATATTCCTTTGCGGCGGCAATGAAAGCATCGGGAGTTTGTGTGACGATATCTGCACGGCAATGGGGAGGTATTGCATTGCATTTGTCGCCGCCGTTTACTGCAATTATATCGAAAT
>CAZGRC010000104.1:0-4577 GCA_964528125.1 uncultured Ruminococcus sp. | reverse complement strand
TTTGTGTTCCGCTTGTGGTTTTATATCTCTTTGCGGGTAAATATCTTGTTTGTCTGTTTCTTGATACGCCGAGTGATGCGGCATTGAAAACGGGAATTGTATTTTTGCGCATACTTTCTCCGTTTTATTTTGTTGTGGCACTCAAACTTGTATCGGACGGAGTGCTTCGCGGAGCCGGAATGATGAAGCAGTTTATGACGGCAACCTTCACCGACCTTATTCTGCGTGTTGTTCTTGCCGAGATTCTTTCGATTCCGTTTGAATCTGTGGGTATTTGGCTTTCGTGGCCGATAGGTTGGGTTATCGGAACGGCAATTTCGGTAATATTCTATTTCAAAAGTAGATGGTCGGATAGTACCGTCTGAATAAATCAATATATATTAAAATACAGTGAAAAATCGAATAGACGATACAATCAGACTACAATGCTTCCCAAAACGTAAAATTTATCCGCCGTTTTCCTATGTCTACGCCTGTAAACGCCGGTTTAACGGTCTTTTCCGTCTTGACAGACGAAAAAATTTTATCGTTTTAGGGTCAAAGATTTTGAAATCTTCGGCGCCGTTCTTTCAAAAAAAGTATTGTAGTCTGATTGTATCGTCTAAATTAAATAAAGAAGAAATCTCGGCGGTAAATTTCAACATCACACCGTCCGGATTTCTTTTTGCATTCGGTGACAGGCAAATCGAAATTTATAAAAAATGTAAAAAATTATAAAAACCTTGCAGATAATAAGAAAATATGGTATTATAATATGAATAAGTATGATTTGGGGTGTTGGCGGTATGTCGGATACGCGAGCTATCGGTATATTTGATTCGGGGCTGGGCGGTCTTACCGTAGCAAAGGAAATAATGCATCTTTTGCCGAATGAAGATATTGTTTATTTCGGTGATACGGGCAGAGTGCCGTACGGTACGCGAAGCCTTGAAACCATCAAAGAATATGCAAGGCAGGATGAAAAATTCCTTTTGTCGGAAAATGTAAAAATAATCGTTGCCGCCTGCGGCACGGTATCATCTGTAGCGGCGGACACCGCAAAAGAACTGCCAGTGCCGTTTGTTGAGGTGGTTTCACACTCTGTGGCGGCGGCGGTTGCGGCAACCGAAAACCGAAAAATCGGACTTTTGGCGACGGTAGCTACTGTGAAAAGCGGTGCGCATAAAAAACGCATTCTTGAGTTAATGCCCGATGCGACTGTGGTTGAAAACAGCGCCACGTTGCTGGTGTCTTTGGTCGAAGAGGGCTGGTATACCGCAGATGACCCTGTTGTGCTTGAAACGGTGCGCCGCTATGTTGAACCGATGGTGTCGGCAGGGGTTGATACGCTGATACTCGGATGCACGCATTTTCCGGTTGTTGGTGATGCGATTTCCGCTGTTATGGGCGACGGTGTTAAACTTATAAATATGGGCACTTCCGCGGCACAAGCGGTTAAGCGTGAACTTGTTGCCGCCGATAAGTTGAGTAAAAAATCCTGCGGTAGTCATCGCTTTTTTGTGAGTGATAAACCGCTGTCATTCAAAAAAACAGCGGATATACTGTTGGGCAGTGAAATAGATGTCGGAAAGGTTGAACAGGTGAATATCAGCAGCATATGAAAGATGTCTTAATAACAATCAAGGGGACTCAGGGTATCGATAACGATTCTGAAACCGTCGAACTCACAACATTAGGCAAATTTGGCTTAAAAGACGGGATGAAAATGATAAGTTACGAAGAAAGCGAAATTATCGGTGCGAAGGGTATTAAAACATTTTTGCGTGTCAAGGATGATAACACGGTTATTTTACAGCGTAAAGGCCCAGTGGAATCACGACTGACAATTCAGGAAGGTGTTCGCAACACTTGCTTTTACGGTACACAGTTCGGAAATATGACAATAGGCATATTCGGTGAAACGGTCAAATGTGATCTGTCGCCCGAAGGCGGTACGGTTAAAATGAGTTATACAATAGATACTAACCTGCAACTTGTAAGTCGCAATACGGTTGAGATAAGTGTAAAAGAGGTAGAAAAAGAATGTCAAAAATTGTAAACGAAACAAAAAAACAGATAACGGGCTCTATTATTGCCGCAGCGGAAAAAGCGGTGGCAGACGGCCTTTTTGAAGCGGCTGAGTTGCCGGAGTTTGCGGTGGAAGTTCCGTCTAACCGCGAACACGGCGATTATGCCGTAAATGCGGCAATGGTTTGGGCGCGCGCTTTCAGAAAAGCGCCGCGTCAGATTGCCGAAACATTGATACAGTGTGCCGACTTTTCGGGAACATATATCGACCGTGCCGAGGTTGCGGGCCCGGGATTTATAAATTTGTTTTTGAACGACAGATACTATGCCGATATTGTTGCGGATGTTGAAAATTTGGGCGAAGACTACGGCAAAAGCGATTACGGCAAAGGTCAAAAAATATTGGTGGAGTTTGTTTCGGCAAATCCCACAGGACCCATGCACATCGGCAATGCGCGCGGCGGCGCTTTGGGCGACTGTCTGGCGGCGGTGCTCGCTGCGGCGGGTTACTATACCGAACGCGAATTTTATATTAACGATGCAGGCAATCAGATTAACAAGTTCGGGCTGTCGCTTGAACTGAGATACCTTGAACTTTACCGCGACGGCATTGAAATGCCCGAAGATTCCTACCATGGCGAAGATATTATAAATCATGCCAAAGATTTTGCCGAGATATACGGCGACAGTTTTGTCACAAAGAGTGAAGAAGAACGCCGTGCGGCACTGGTGAAATTTGCACTGCCGAAAAACATTCAGTGTCTTCATGATGACCTGCTTAAATACAGAATAGAGTATGACACATGGTTTAAAGAAAGCACACTGCATCAAAACGGTGAGGCAATGCGCGTTGTGGAACTGCTGAAAGAAAGCGGACACACATATACGCTGGAGGATGCACTGTGGTTTAAGGCAACCGATTTCGGTTGTGACAAAGACTTTGTGCTTATCCGTGCCAACGGTGTGCCGACCTATGTTGTGCCCGATATCGCATATCACTATAACAAACTTGTAACACGCGGTTTTGATAAGGCGATAGATGTACTCGGTGCCGACCATCACGGATATGTTCCGCGTCTTAAAGCGGCGCTGACCGCCCTCGGCGTGGATGCTTCGCGACTGGATGTTGTGCTTATGCAGATGGTACGCCTTGTGCGTGGCGGTGAGGTGATAAAGGCATCAAAACGTTCGGGTAAGGCAATAACGCTGGTAACGCTTCTTGAAGAAGTGCCGATTGATGCGGCGCGTTTCTTCTTCAATTTGAGAGAACCGAACAGTCACTTCGATTTTGACCTTGACCTTGCTGTCAGCGAGTCGAACAGCAACCCTGTTTACTATGTTCAGTATGCCTATGCGCGTATATGCAGTATTATTCGCAATCTTTCGGCAGAGGGCATAACGCGCCGCAGTTGCACAGCCGATGAACTGGCGCTTTTAAAGGCACCTGAAGAACGTGATCTCATACTTCACATTGCTGCTCTTACAGATGAGATTGTTTTGTCCGCAAAAACATATGACCCCGCAAAAATGACCCATTATGTAACCGAACTTGCAACAAAATTCCACAAGTTTTATTCGGTTTGCCGTGTCAAGGGCGAGGAGGAATCGCTGTTGCAGGCACGTCTTGCACTGTGTGCGGCAACAGGTACGGTTATAAAAAATGTTTTGACGCTGCTTAATATCGGCGCGCCAGAAAAGATGTAGGAGGATAAAGTGAAAGAAGCAAAACGAAATCTTACAATGCTGATGGATTTGTATGAACTTACAATGGCAAACGGCATCTTTACAAGCGATATGCGTGACACGGTGACATATTTCGATATGTTTTTCCGTCGCATACCCGACGACGGCGGTTATGCCATTATGGCGGGAATCGAGCAACTTATGGAGTATATCGAAAATCTGCATTTTGATGATGACGATATTGAGTATCTGCGTTCGCTTGAACTTTTTTCAAACGATTTTCTTGACTGGCTTGCCGATTTCAGATTCACCTGCGATGTTTGGGCTGTGCCGGAGGGCACCCCGATTTTCCCGCACGAGCCGATTGTCACCGTGAGAGGACCGGCTATGCAGGCAATGATTATCGAAACGATGTTGTTGCTTACCGTAAACCATCAGTCTCTTATTGCCACCAAAGCAAACCGAATAGTGCGCGCCGCGGGTGACAGACCGGTTATGGAATTCGGCGCACGCCGTGCACAGGGTACAGATGCAGCGTATTACGGCGCGCGTGCGGCAATAATCGGCGGATGTGTCGGCACATCGGTTGTTAAAACCGCAAAGGATTTCGGTGTTCGCGCATCGGGAACAATGGCGCACAGCTGGGTTCAGCTTTTTGATGATGAATATACCGCATTCAAAACCTATGCCGAAAAATATCCCGACAGTTGTATGTTGCTTGTTGACACATATAATGTTTTAAAATCCGGTATTCCGAATGCCATAAAGGTGTTTGACGAGGTTTTAAAACCTCTCGGCAAAAGACCAATGGGTATCAGAATCGACAGCGGCGATATCACATATATAACCAAAAAAGCACGTAAAATGCTTGATGATGCGGGTTATGA
>CAZGRC010000103.1:0-4604 GCA_964528125.1 uncultured Ruminococcus sp. | reverse complement strand
GTCCTAAGCGTGTTCGGTGCCGATAGCGGTGAAATTACCGTGATTTCAATTTCGGCTTGTATGGCGGGCGCTGTTTGCGGAGACCACTGCTCACCGATTTCCGACACTACAATTATGGCTTCTGCAGGTGCACAATGCAACCATATAAATCATGTTTCGACACAGTTACCATATGCTTTCACGGTAGCCGGTGTTTCGTTTGTGTCATACATAATTGCAGGATTTATAAGAAATTGGCTTATTGTTTTGCCGATTGCCATTGCACTTATGATAGTTACCTTGCTTGTTATTCGTGCCGTAACCTCCGAAAAGGCGTAAAAAGTATTGAAAAAATCAATTAGACGATACAATCAGACTACTGCATCTGTATGCTTATTGCAATGAATATTATAGCGTACGGAAATGATGAAAAGCAATTCTGCAGCAATCATAACAGGTGCAGTAATTTTTTTGGAGTGTATTATGGCGAGACAACTTGAAAGATATCAGGAAATTGAACGCAGTATTATAAAAAAATACCGCAAAACCATCTGGAATCCGTTTATCGCCGCGGTTCAGGAATATAAACTTATACAGGCGGACGATTGTATTGCCGTCTGCATTTCGGGCGGGAAAGATTCGATGTTGCTGGCTAAATGTATGCAACAGCTGTCTCTTCACAGTGATGTTCCGTTTAGTGTTAAGTTTATTGTTATGGATCCGGGATATGCCGAGGAAAACCGCAAACTTCTCACACAAAACGCCGAAACGCTCGGTGTTGATATTGAAGTGTTTGAAAATAATATATTTGATGTGGTGCACGGCGCGGGCGGCTCGCCATGTTATCTGTGTGCCCGTATGCGGCGCGGTGCGCTTTATGATAAAGCACGGTCGTTGGGATGTAACAAAATCGCTTTGGGACATCATTTTGACGACGTTATCGAAACTGTGCTTATGAGCATGATGTATGCTTCGGAAATAAAAACAATGTTGCCGAAACTTCACAGCACGAATTTTGACGGTATGGAACTTATCCGCCCGCTTTACAAGGTGAAAGAGCAGGATATAATTTCGTGGGCAAAACATAACGGACTTACTTTTTTGCAGTGTGCCTGCAAGTTCACAGCCGAAAGCAATGAGCGTGAGGACCTTTCAAAACGCAAAGAGATTAAGGCACTTATAAACCAACTGCGCAAGGTAAATCCGCAGGTTGATAATAATATATTCCGCAGTATTCACAATGTAAATCTTGCCACCATACCTGGCTGGCGCGACCGTGACAGCGGAACACTTCACAGCTTTTTGGAAAAATACTGAAAAATCAACGGGCATCTGAGAAAGATGCCCGTTGATTTTTATGTATTTGCATTTTCCGTTTTTTTGATTCCGAATATCATTCTGAGAATACCGCTTAAAAATTTCGGACTTTTAAACAAAACAACCTTCATAAAACAACACCTCTAACAGTATTTGGAGCAGGAGATACCGAGTATAATAACCCATATCGCCAGCACCGCCACAAGAAAGCGCGGAGGACAGAAACAACTGATTAACAGCCCTACCGCGAATGTTATGGCAATCGCACCTTTGTTGATACCCCGTTTTCGCATTTTTTCTCCCTCCGATATTACATATAATGCAGAAAAGGGGTAAAAGGTTACCGTTTTTTGAAATTTTGGTGTTTTGACTGCTCCCAAGGCTTTAAATCTTTAAGTTCATTAAAAAGGGAAATATAACTTTGGTGGCGTGAGGGTTCGATTTTTCCGCCGTTCAGTGCCGAAAGTACACTGCAACCGTCTTCTTTGGTATGTGTGCAGGATGAAAAACGGCAACCGATTGTGTGTTTTTCAATATCGGGAAAACACTCGACCAGCCGTGTTTTGAATTCAAGGTCGTCTCGGGTGGTTTCAAGGGAAGAAAAACCGGGTGTGTCGGCAATAAATCCTCCAAGCGGGTGCGGATAAAGTTCCGTATGGCGGGTGGTGTGGCGTCCGCGACCGAGTTTGTCGCTGACATCGCCCGTGGCAATGTTTGATTCACCGAAAATTGCGTTTAAAAGACTTGATTTTCCGACGCCGGAGTTACCTGCAAAGGCACATATGCAGTTTGCAACTTCACATTTCAGGGCTTCAATGCCGATGTTTTCGGTTGCGGATACGACATATGTTTTGAATCCCGCATTGCGGTATATCTTTTCAAATGCCGAGAAATCGCCCGTATCGCATTTGTTAAAAACAACGACGGGGGTTATTCCGTGAAAAACGGCGCGTGCAGACATTCGGTCGATAAGAAGTGTATCGGGCGAGGGGGTAGAGTAGGAAGAAACTATGAGCAATTTGTCGATATTGGCAACTGCGGGACGAGAAAGTTCGCTCTTGCGCGGGCGAATATTTTCGATAACCCCGTGCGATGAATCGGTTGCTGAAAAATCCACACCGTCTCCGACAAGAGGGGAAAGTCCGCTTTTCCTGAAACTGCCGCGCGCGCGGCACTCATAAAGAGAGCCGCGCGAACCGACATAATAAAAACCCGATAAAGCTTTTAAAATAATACCCTGCATTTTACTGTGTGTCCGAAGCGTTGGAACCGACTGTCGGATATTTGTATTTGTGACCTTCGCTTAGTGAACCGTTCTTGGCGTTTACGGTGATGTCCATATAATCGTCGTATTTTACACCGTCGGTTGTGAATTTGACCGTTGCAAAAAGCGTTTCTTCGGTTGTGGTAAGTCCTTTAAATGTATAACTGCTGAGGGATTTGATATTTATTTTATCACTCAAAGCAAACTCCTTGTCATCAACCCAAAGGGATATCTTGGCGGTTTCGTTGACATAGTTGCTTGGCAGTTTGATTTTAAGGTCGAATTTATAATTTACGACACCTGTGCTTACATATACCGTGATTTCGGTGCCTTGTGCCACCTTTGCGGTTGAGTTGGCATCGGGATTTTGGGTTATGACATAACCTTTGTCGTAGAATTTTTCGTCCGAAGTGAGGGCACGTTCTTCAAACTTTGCAACAAGACCCTCTTTTTCAATAACCGTCTTTGCGCGTTCACGGGTAAGACCGACAACATTGGGAATATCCACCATCTTGATTTCTTTGCCCGTGCTTATGAATATTGTGATTTCGGTGCCCTGTGCCACCACGGTGGTGCGGGCGGGCTTGGTCTTGACAACAAGACCCGCATCGATTTCATCATCGGCAATTTCCTTTATAACGGTTTTGAAACCTTTGGATTTAAGTTCCGAAACGGCATAAGATTCGCTTTTTTCATATACATCGGGAACCTTTATGGTCGATTGACCCATGCTGACATAAAGGGTTATCTTCGCACCCTTTTTAAGGGGCTCGCCGTCGGGTTGTGACTGTTCATAAACAACACCGAATTCATATTCGTCGTTGTGTTCCCATTCTTCCGAGAATACAAAATTGTTCATAAATTCTTGGTTGTTCTTGATTTCCTCAAGATTCATACCGACAAAATCGGGACATTTTATTTCGTTGCCGGTTCCTTTAAGAACAAAGGTGTTAAGCACCCAAATTCCCACGGCAATAAGCACAATCACCAATGCGCCCGCAATACCCGCGAGAATCGGTATGGTGCGGCTTTTTGTCGGTTCTTCACCGTCGTCGCCGCTTTCGGGGATAACCACTTCGGAAGCAGGTGTCGAAGAGCGTACGGCGCCGACGAATTTTGTGGGAGAATCGTCCACAAAATAGGAATAATCGAATGTGGCGGAGGGGTCTTTTTTAAATGTTTCAAGGTCGCACAGCATTTCGGATGCCGATTGATAGCGGCGTTCAAGAGTTTTTTGCATGGCGTGCATTGTGATTTGTTCAAGACCTTTGGGTATTGAGCCGTTTATTTCGGTTGGAAGTTGCGGGTCACGTTGAAGCTGCATAATCGCAACCGAAACGGCACTTTCCGCTTGGAAGGGAAGTTCGCCCGTGAGCATTTCGTAGAGCATAACGCCAACCGAGTAGATATCGGCTTTTTCATCGGTCTTTTCACCGCGCGCCTGTTCGGGACTGATGTAGTGCACCGAACCTATCGCTTTATCGGTGATGGTGCGTTGTTCACTGCGCGCAAAGCGGGCAATGCCGAAGTCGGTAACCTTTATCGTTCCGTCGGGAAGCAACATAATATTCTGCGGTTTCACATCACGGTGAACAATGCCTTTATCGTGTGCGTGTTGCAGACCTTTGAGTATTTGTACGGTAAAATGTACAGCATCTTTCCAGCGGAGACTGCCCTGACGTTCAATATATTCTTTGAGGGTTATGCCGTCAATGTATTCCATTACGATATACTGAATAAGGTCACCGAAGCTGACATCATAAACCTTTACGATGTTAGGGTGCGACAGCACCGCGATTGCCTTTGATTCGTTTTTAAAGCGGCGTATGAATTCTTCGTTTGAAACAAATTCTTCTTTAAGTATTTTTATCGCGACAATTCTGTCCTCGACATTGTCATATGCCTTGTAAACGACAGCCATACCGCCTACACCGATGATTTCTCTGATTTCATAACGACCGTCAAGCCGTTTGCCAACATATCTGTCCATATAGCAAATTTCCTTTCTATTCCGCAGCCGTCGGGGGTACGGTTACTGTTACAA
>CAZGRC010000102.1:0-4612 GCA_964528125.1 uncultured Ruminococcus sp. | reverse complement strand
GCGATGCACAGCATTAAACATAAAGCTCTGATTTTTCTTTTCATAAGTATAAACTCCTTTTTTAATTTATATCAATTTTGAAATGCTTCAAAAATCAATATCTGTTATTTTTCAGCGGAAACATCCACCTTGACAACCTGCCATGCGGAAAGTGTAATGGTGTTGTCTTCAAACGCGGCAACGTTTTGTGCCTGCCAGTCGATACCGTTAAACTTGCCGAAAGTGGCGTTTTCAACCTTAACACTCTTGCCGAATTCAAAAACGGCGTTATCGTCGGTTGCCATGAGCACCCATTCGGTATCGCTTATCGGGAATGCAATTCCCAAAGCATCGGTTTCATGGGTGAAGATGATTTTTGTTCCGTTTAATGTTCGGGTTGCTTTTATCTTTCCGCTTTGGTGTTCACCGTTAAATTCAAGCACGGTGCCGCTGGGAACCGCCGCAGCCAGTTGCGGCAATGCCTTGTTTATCATCTGATTGAAAGAACGCATCCAAGCAGTGCTTTCGATTTCAACCCAATCTTTGTAGTGACCGGTTCTTTCATACATACCCTCGCCGTTTCTGTCGCCTTTGTAGCAGTATGCGAGCGTTCCCGCGCCGAGTGAAAACATTTTCGCAACGGTGTAACCGAACTGATATGTTGCGGCTGATTCGGCAAGGTGTGTAACATTATCATCTGCCCATGTGAGATAGCCTTCAAGCGTATCCCAAGTAGTAGTATAGCAGTCAACCCCGACAATATCAATACCGTCGGTTGCAAGCAAATCATCATAGTCATCGGCAATGCCTTCAATGGTGTTTCTGCCTGCGCCGCTGAAATTAACGCGTGTAACGCAATTGTATTTACTGTTATGAACCGCCTGACCCAAAACATCTTCATATTTGAAGAATGCTTCGCGCTGACCGCCTACCCAACAGTAGGTGTCGTGACCTTCTTTGGTCTGCCACCACTGACCGATGTTTTCCTCTGCGGCAACCGCATCGGTCTGGTCGGGCTGGAACATATTGGCACCCTGATCAACCTCGTTATTGACCTGAATCATAACACAACGACGGTCGGTATCGTTTTCGGCAATCCAGTCCATCATTTTGCCGAGTGCCTTTGCCTCACGTTTCAATGTTTCTTCGCAAGAGAAATCGAACCAAGTACCCTCAACATCCTCAAGCTGACGATAGGTTTCGGGGTTATCCTTAACCCACTGCGGTGCCGGTGTTCCCGCGCCGCAAGAGTTGGTACCGAACCAAAGCCACTGAACCATAAGGTCATATTTGTTAAGATATTTGTAGAAAATTTCAAGCCAGTCAAAGTTGTATTCGCCGTCATTGGGCTCAATATAATACCACCAAATCGGCGCCACAATCGTATTGAAGCCGTCAGCTTTAGCGTGTGCGATTACATCTTCAACATGGGTCAAATCCGATTTTGTGTCCTGCATTATCCAGTCAAGACGAATCTGAATACCGTAAAACAGGTAGGGTGCGCCGTTGTGCTCAATATAAGGGTGCTCGGCATCGTATATCACCCTTGACACCACATTGGATGCAGATTTGTCGCTTTCTTTTTTGTCGCCGTTGCCTTTGCCGCAAGCCGCAAGTGCAAAGACCAAAGCAAAACACAAAAGAAGTGACACAGTTTTTCTGAAAAGTTTTTTCATTTGCTTAAACCTCCTGTAAAATTTTCTTATTCTACCATCCCTGTGCGTTCGACACTTTCAACGAAGAACTTTTGTCCCACAAAGAAAACTATCAATACAGGGAGTATAACAAGCAAACAGCCGGCTTGAACGCGAACTGCGTTTGCAACGGGGTCGGAAAGATTGCTGTACATCGTGTTGGCGGTGGTCGAAAGTGAGCGCAGTGCCAACGACAATGTTGCTCCCGAACCCATTAACATTCCGGAATAGTAGTAATCGTTCCAGTGCCAAACAAACGAGAACAGAAAAACCGTTACAACCGAATTTACGGCATTGGGAAGAATTATCGAAGTGTAGCATCCGAAAGAACCGCAACCGTCGATAAATGCCGCTTCTTCAATCGATTTCGGAAAACCGCGGAAAGTCTGCATAAACACCAGTATAAACAGTCCCGCACGCAGTCCGTTTGCGAAAATCGACGGCAGAAAATATACCCACACGGTATTTGTGATATTGACCGTTAAATCGGTTCCGAAAATTGCACCGAGCAGACTGCCGATACCGAAGAAATCAAAAAAACGGAACTGCTCAAACAGAGGGATTATTATGGTCTGTGTCGGCACGATTATCGTGAGTATAATACCGATCAGAATTATTCCCTTCCCCTTAAAATTGTGCCTTGCAAGACCATAACCCACTGTGGCACACATTGCGGTTTGAATTATCGAAGCGCCGATTGAAATGAACGCCGTGTTACCGAGTGTTTTGCCGTATTCAAGCAGTTTTGCCGCATCGACAAACGACTGAAGCGAAAAATGTATGGGGAGCCAGATTACGGTGGGGTCATAATAATCTTCGGTTCCGCGAAGTGCCGTGCTCAACATAAATATAATGGGATAAAGCACGATATAACTAAGCCCTATAAGAAGCAGTGCACGGAAGAGCGAAAACAGAAAACCCGTCACTTTTTTGCTTGCCGCCGCCTTGCGAGAATGAGCGGTGAGCGGAGATTTTTTTAATGTCTTTTCCAAAATGCACACCCCCTACTTTTCGGAATAATTGATTTGGTTTTTCATAATCGCATAAACTATACCGACAACCGCAAGCACCAGTATGAAATATGCAATCGAAAGTGATGCCGCGCGTTCATACTCAATGGTCGAAACAAGGTTAAATATTTCACGCATAACCTCGTTTGTGGAATCGGTAAATGTATCGATTATGGTGTAGATGATATTTACAAGCAGGAAAGGACTTACCATAGGGAAGGTTACAAACCAGAAGCTTTCCCATGCAGTGGCACCCTCGATTTTTGCCGCTTCATACGAAGATGACGGAATCGACTGCAACGCCGAAAGAAAGAGGATTATCTGCATTCCCGAACGCCATACCATATCAAAGACATCATTTACAAGACTTTCAAAAAATCCGACAATGCTTTCGGGTATGCCGACATTTCTCAAAAAGTCGAGAACGCCGTTGCCCTGAAATATTGTTGTGGCGGTTTCGGTACTGCCCATATTCTGCTGAAGAACATTTTCTTTGAGAAGAACAATTATAACACCGGATGAAATGATTATCGGCAATGCGAAAATCACCCTTGCCGCCGAACGTCCGACAAATTTTTGATTCAGGATTATCGCGATGAACATACTGAACACCACAACGACGATAACCGTTATAATAACACTGCCGAGCGAGGAAAAAATCATTCGCAGGTTATCGGGGTCTTCAACAAATGAAGTGCGGTAGTTCTTGAATCCGACAAAGGTGAGATCGAAGCCACCTTTGCCTATCTTTATCGAAGAAAGTGAATAAATAAAGGATTTTATAAGCGGAATGAAAAAGAAATATACAAAACCGATTATCCAAGGCAGTGTATAAAGCAGACCTGTAAGAGAATGCTTTTGCTGAAGCGTTAAACGCTTTTTCTTCATTTTATGCATCCCCCTTAACTAAAGAATAGTTTCTTGCTTCTACCGTGTTGCCGAAGACGGTAACTGCGGTGTTGTTATAATTCACAATGATTCTTGTGCCGTTTTCATAGAGTGTCGAATAAACACCGTCAGCAAGTTTTTCGTGTTTAAGTATAACCGAGTCGGAAACGGACGAAAGCGCCGATTCAACCGTTTTTTGATTTTCGGCAATTTCATCAAGCCAGTTTGCGGCGGTTATGCTGTAAAGATAATCGTAATTGTCATAACAAATAACCGAATAGTCGGCTTCGGATATACTGTACATAAGACTGCTTCCGTATTCGACTGACCTGAGCACCGCATCGGCATCACTTGAAAGGTTTATCGGTGCGGTAGAATAGGAAACCGCGCCGTGAAGCACCATTTGATAGAAAGGCACCGTTTCGTCCTCAATATCAAAGCGACTGGAAGTCGACGGTGCGCCGACAATCGCATCGGCATAAGCGAATGTATAGGCGTTGGGACTTTCAAGCATAAGCGAAAGGTCTTTTTTGCCTAATTTTTCAAGTATGCCGCAAAAACGTTCCGCCGTATCCTGTGCCAAATGAATGTCACTGCCGAAATCGGCATAAACAAAACTTGCTATGGCAGAAAGCGCAAGATTTTTATTATCGGTCTTTTTCATATATGATTTTATGAATTTATCGGCGGCGCGTTCAACCTTTTGCGGTTTAAGAACATAACTTTTTTCAGCGGTAGAATCCACGGCGCCGTTACTTTTGTTAAACCCATAAAAAACACCTGTTTTTTTGCAAACGTCCTTTGCCGCATCACCCTGTTTAAGTAGCGAAAAGGTCGGCTTTTTAAAGTTTACAAAATCAACATCGGGATATAATTTAATACCGTTTTTGTCGGCATATTGAACCAATTTATTGAATCCTTTTTTACCGCCCATAGTCGATGCGGGTTTAAATGATGTCGGAACCTTGCCGTTTTCAAGTCCCGCCGAAGATATCCCGAGTATTCGTGCCTTGATATCGGCTATCCCCTCACCTTTCAGGG
>CAZGRC010000101.1:0-4621 GCA_964528125.1 uncultured Ruminococcus sp. | reverse complement strand
GTATCGAGCATTGCGCGCGCAAATCCCGACGAAGCCGAATAGTTTCGCCACACCTCAAGTTCATATGATGCGTTTTTTATTGCTTTCGACATAAGTATAAGTTTGTCCGGTTCCGACAAAACACGGGCACAAGCACCGCCCACAACGCGTTCGACCTCGTCACAAAGACGCGTAAAACTTATAACCGATACCGACTGTGCACCCACATCTCCGAGACGTCTGAGCACCGCCCTTTCGGTCTCGAAAGAGAATTGTTCCGGCACAAGTATAACAGGCTTTTCACCTTTACTTACCGCTTCTTCGATAAGTTTTAAAACGGTATATGTCTTTCCGCTTGCGGCACGACCCGAAACAAAGCGCAACATAAAATTCCCCCAATATTATTTATGCGCAAAGATAATCCTTGCGCATCGACTGAAAATTTACTTGTTTTTTCTTAAAAACCATATGACCGTAAGTATCTCAACCACACCCGCGACCACGAATATAAGCCATATTCTGGGTGTGTGTAAAAAGGTGAGAAAAACACACAGTGCAACCGACCAGATAAGACCGCTTGAGGATATAAACCGCGACAGTTTGTTCCACCAAATATTTGAAAAAACCAGTGCGATAACGGCACTCACGGGCAGTGCGTATATGTAAAAATACCATGCGGGGAAGTCGGGAAAAGAAATCTGCAAAACAAAAAACAGGAACACCGCAACCAACCACGCAACACCGATGGCAAGTATTGTTGTGAGAAGTTTATTGCGTGAAAAAAGCGTTTTTTTATAAGCTTTCGGGCTTATCATATCATTTACTGTCACACCGAAAAGGTCGGCAATTTGCGCCACGACAAAAAGATCCGGTATGCCGTCACCGCGTTCCCATTTGGAAACGGATTTATCGGAATAATTCAGCTTTTCCGCCAATTCCAACTGTGTCATACCCACTTTTCGACGCAAATCCGCAAGGTTTTTTGCAAAATTTTCGCGCAACTCTTCTTCACTTACTGCCATTTATTTTCATCACCTTTATTCGAAACAATGTTTACACAAACATTTTACCGCATTTTGCAAATATAATCAATAAAAATTTCACTTACCGCTCTATTCGGCATCCGTATCACATTCAAAATACACAAGCCGTTCTTTTTCTTCCCGGCAATCAAAAAGATTGATTATCTCCTTTTGACGGCGGTCGGCATAATGAAGTGTGTACGCGGTGCCGCCGCTTTGACCGTCAAACCAAGTGACAACAACCTCGCTGTTATCCACCATAAATTTATTTCGTCGATGAAAACAGCCGTTATAATAATCATTTGACAGAACAACGGTTTCATCTGCGGAAGAAAGCACCGTTTCATATCTTCTGCGCCATTCCTCATCAAAAGATGACGGTTGGCCCTTAAAAGGCACGACCGCGGAAAGGCGCACCGCCTTTGAAAAGCACATATCACGTATATTGAGAACCGTTTCTGCGGCAATAATGTCAAAACCCATTGCCATTCCCGTATAAAATGTCAAAACACCTCTGTCGCAAAGCGAGAGAACCGTCTCGGTGAGGCGGTTTTCAAATTCTGTATATTCTTTATCGCCTTTTTTAAGCGGAAACGGGAATTTTGCGGGACGGTAACCCGTAAAACAGCAGGCAACGGAAGTGTCATCAAAAATATTTATGGTTTTCAAGCTTTTTTCTCCTCAGTATGACCGATAATTTTCAGTCATCAATAAGGGGCTATCGTTCGATAGCCCCTTGCAATAACATTACATTAAACTCTTATACAGCCCGATTATATCTTCAACACTTGTTTCTCTCGGATTGCCGGGACAACAGGCGTCGGCATAAGCATCTTTCGCAAGTGCGGGAATATCCGCCTCGTTTACTATTCCCTTGAGAGTGGTTGGGATTCCGACATCCTCGGCAAGTTTTCTTACCGCATCGCAAGCGGCTTTACGGTATTCTTCCTGTGACATATCATCAACACCCTTAACACCCATTGCGCGAGCAATATCACGATATTTCTCACCGGTGTATTCGGCATTGTAAGCCATAACTGCAGGAAGCAGAATAGCACAAGCTTTGCCGTGGGGTGTGTCGTAATAAGCCGAAAGTGTATGTGCCATAGAGTGATCTACGCCGAGACCGACATTTGAAAAGCCCATACCTGCAATATACTGACCGAGAGCCATACCTTCTCTGCCCACCGCCTCGTTTTTAACCGCTGCGCGAAGACTTTTTGCAATAACTTCAATCGCCTTAATATGGAACATATCGGAAAGTTCCCATGCGCCTTTGGTGATATAACCTTCTATCGCGTGGGTAAGTGCATCCATTCCCGTGAAAGCGGTAAGACCTGCAGGCATAGAAGCCATCATATCAGGGTCAACAACGGCAACTACGGGGATATCGTGAACATCAACGCAAACAAATTTACGTTTCTTTTCGACGTCTGTTATAACATAGTTAATGGTAACCTCTGCCGCAGTACCCGCCGTGGTGGGAACCGCAATTATCGGAACGCAGGGGTTCTTTGTGGGTGCAACACCTTCAAGCGAGCGAACATCGTCAAATTCGGGGTTGGTAACGATTATACCAATGGCTTTTGCCGTATCCATTGCCGAACCGCCGCCTATGGCAACAATGCAGTCGGCACCGCACGCTTTAAAAGCCGCAACGCCGTTTTTAACGTTTTCTATGGTGGGGTTTGCTTTTATATCGCTGTAAAGTTCGTAGGGAATATTTGCCTCTTCAAGAAGCGATGTAACCTTGGCAGAAATGCCGAATTTTACAAGGTCGGGATCGGTTGCGACAAAAGCTTTCTTAAAACCGCGCGCAACAATTTCTTCGGGAACGGCTTTGACGGCACCCGCACCGTGATAGGATGTTTCGTTAAGCACAAATCTGTTCATTTTAAGCACACCTTTACTTTATTTTTAACAAGCAACGGAAGTCGCCGTTTAATTTACAATAGGATTATACCACAATAATATTTACATTTCAATTACCAAAATGTAAATATTATTTAAAAAGTTGAAGTTCTCGATTCAAAACAGCATTTCTCACAACACTGTAGCAGTAATAATTGCAATCGCTTTGCTCAAAAAATGCCGTTATCAGCAATTCGGGATTAAGATTGTCCTCACCGCCTGCGGGAAGAATCGTATGAAGTACGGTGTCCCCTACACTTTTAATGGAATACGATTTGATTTTCGGTGCAATGTCAATTTCTTTTGCAACGCCTTTTTTTGTTTTCTTTACGCAAACAATTCTGTCGCGCTTCAAAAACTTTGAAAGCGATTCTTCGACTGCGCCCGCATCGTCAAATGTGATATCAAACGAAGCATAGGCAATGTTTCCGACCTTTTGTTCCGGTTCCGCCGCCTCGAAAAAATGAATATATTCGGGGCAAACGGCGTTTAGTGCATCACATATACCGTCAAACGGATAATCATCATCAGTAAGACGTATATCCATTATTTCCCTTTCGCTTTCAAAACCCAGTGACAACGGTAACGCAAATGTGATGTACGGTCTGGGATTAAAACCTTCGGTATACCACACGGGCAGTCCCGCTTTCTTGATGATTCTTGCCGCAAAGCGTGTCATATCAAGGTGGGACACAAAGCGCATCCTGCCCTTTTTGGTATAAAAAAGTCTAACGTTTTTCAAAGCAGACACCCTCCCCGAAAACATTTGCGCCGCAACCCGCACACTTCAAACGGCAGTTCGGTGTTGTGACGGCATCATGTGCCAATTTGTTCTGGCAAACAAGAAATTTCTTTGTAACGCAAAAATCAAGATGTTCCCACGGCGTGATTTCTTCAAAATCGCGGGTACGCGCCGAATAAAAGAGCGGATCGATACCGCATTCTTCAAAAGCCTTCATCCAGCGTTCAAGCTCAAAGCACTCATCCCACCCGTCAAAACGGGCACCATTTTTATAAGCCGTTTCGATAACGGCACCCAAACGCCTGTCACCGCGTGCAAAGACACCCTCAAGAAAACTTGTCCGGCTGTCGTGCCAACTTACACTTATCTTCTTTGTGGTCATACAGCCAAGAAGATATTTTTGGCGGCGTTCAATTTCGTCCTTTGATATCTGCGGTTCAAACTGAAACGGTGTAAACGGTTTCGGCACGAAGGTCGAAACACTGATCGATACATTTACCGCCTTGCCCTTTCTGCGGTTTTCGAGCGAATAATATTCATCAACTATTTTTTGTCCCAAATCGGCAATTCCCTTTATGTCCTCGTCGGTTTCGGTGGGAAGACCTATCATAAAGTAGAGTTTAACCGATGTATATCCGCTTTTAAACGCGGTTCTGCAGGTTGAAATTATCTCATCTTCGGTAATATTTTTATTTATAACATCACGCAAACGCTGTGTACCTGCTTCGGGTGCAAACGTGAGACCGCTTTTGCGCAGTCGGTTTATCTTTTCAAGCAACGAATCCGAAAAATTGTCAATTCTGAGCGACGGCAGTGAAAGACTCACTTTATCGCGTTCGGTCCAGTCAAGCATTTTATCGAGCAACGGTTCAAGTTGGGTATAGTCGCTGGTGCTGAGTGACGAAAGCGAAAGTTCGTCATAACCCGTGCTGTCACACAGTGCTTTTGCCTGACGGTTTATCGTGTC
>CAZGRC010000100.1:0-4623 GCA_964528125.1 uncultured Ruminococcus sp. | reverse complement strand
TCGGCGGATGTGTATGGGAATGGGTTGACCTCTGTGTTTTATCGGACGGTGTTCAGAAATACGGCGGAGATTTTGAGGGCGAAATTACAAACGACGGTCCGTTTTGCTGTGACGGAATACTCTTCTCCGACAGAACCCTGCGCGGCGGTACATATGAAATGATTGCCGCATACGCCCCCTACAGATTTAAGGTTGACGCCAACAGGATTGAGGTCACTAACTTTTTTGATTTCACCGATTTGTCGGAATATGATTTCAAATATGTGATTTCTCTTGACGGCAAAACGCTTGAAGAAAAGACGGTAAATCTCATTGCAAAGCCATATAAAACCGCCGAATTTACCATTGAAACCGAACTGCCTAAAACCTGTAAATACGGCTGTTATGCCGTGCTTTATATGCTGGATAAAGAGGGCAGGGAACTTGCGCATCTGCAACAGGAAATTCCCTGTACGCAGATAACCGAAGAAGTAAAAAACGATCCCGCGAAAATTTCGGAGGATGAATATTCGGTTTATGCCGAAGGAAATGGTTTCCGTTATACCCTTGATAAGCAAACGGGCAACTTTGTCAGTATGGTGTCGGGAGGGAAAGAACTTCTTGCAGCGCCAGTTGAATTCAGCATTTATCGCGCACCTATAGGTCACGACAGCCATATGAAACAGAAATGGCTCCACACAAATATTTGGGAAGGCGAAAATCTTGATGACCTTTTTCATCATATTTACAGTGTTGAATGTGAAAACGGTGTGATCACGGTAAAGGGAAGTCTTGCCGGTGTTTCACGTCTGCCGATATTCCGCTATACCCTTAACATAACCGTTTCAAGCGACGGAAAAATAAACTACGCGCTTGACGGCGATGTAAGAGAAAAAGCGATATGGCTTCCGCGTCTCGGATTTTGTTTTACACTGTCGGAAAATTCCGATAAATTCAAATATTTCGGAATGGGAAAGAACTTCTTGCAGCGCCAGTTGAATTCAGCATTTATCGCGCACCTATAGGTCACGACAGCCATATGAAACAGAAATGGCTCCACACAAATATTTGGGAAGGCGAAAATCTTGATGACCTTTTTCATCATATTTACAGTGTTGAATGTGAAAACGGTGTGATCACGGTAAAGGGAAGTCTTGCCGGTGTTTCACGTCTGCCGATATTCCGCTATACCCTTAACATAACCGTTTCAAGCGACGGAAAAATAAACTACGCGCTTGACGGCGATGTAAGAGAAAAAGCGATATGGCTTCCGCGTCTCGGATTTTGTTTTACACTGTCGGAAAATTCCGATAAATTCAAATATTTCGGAATGGGACCTTACGAATGTTATTGCGATATGAAAAATCACGCAATAACCTCGTGGCATGAAAGTGATGCCGACCGCGAATATGTGCCGTATGTCTATCCGCAGGAGCACGGTAATCATACGGGAGTGCGTGTTCTTAAAGTTTATAACGGTCTTACATTCGAGTCAGACAAACCCTTTGATATGAGCGTTTTACACCACAGTACGGAGCAGATATATAAAGCAACCCACACGGATGAACTTGTTCGCTCAGACAAAACATTTGTACATATAGATTACAAAATGTCGGGTCTCGGTTCAAATGGATGCGGTCCCGAGCTTAAGGAATGCTACAGATTGAGCGAAAAGAAGATAATCTTCAACTTCACCTGCGCTCCGACAAAACTGTAATATGGTTTAAAAATCAAATCACCTGCATATAATTATGCAGGTGATTTTTTATGAATTGCAGAATAGATGAAATCAGAAACAAGCAGGTTGTCTGTGTAAAAGACGGGTGTGTGTTGGGATATGTTTCTGACGTAGAACTTGACACATCAAGCGGAGAACTCACTGCGCTTATCATCTTCGGTAAACCACGCGCAATGGGGCTTTTCGGCAGGGAAGAAGACATAGTCATTCCTTGGAAAGAAATCAGGGTTATAGGTCGTGAAACAATACTTGTTTCCACCGACCCCGCACCGTATATGAAATACGGAAAACGGCTGAACACATAAACTTTATTTCAGTATTTTGATTTTTCCGATAACGGGGAGTTCTTTTACTCTGCCTTTGGCAACATTTATTATTCCGATAACGGCAAGTGCAACAAACACCAGCGAGCCCAAAGCAAAAACCGTATCAATAAACGTCTCAAATATTGTGGGCATTGCAAAGGCAAGTAAAAAAGATGTTATTTCAGCCGAAATCGAATAAGCCGCACTGAACAAAGCGAGTGTAAAACCCTGCTTTGCATGGTATTGTGCAAAAGGCGAATTGCGCCTTGCGAAAAGCGGAATCAAGAGTAACCACGATATATAGGAAAGCACAGTGAGTCCCTTGTTGTCGCTGATATCACGAGGATCATATTCATATGTGGTGTCGGCGGTATCGTTGAAATTTTTGAATTTTTCACCTACGTTTGAACCGCTGTAAACATTTTCGTTTATCTTGGCGCCACACGAAGAACAGAAGTTTTCTTCACCGACAAGTTCGGCACCGCAATTTTTACAAAAAGCCATAGTAAATATCTCCTTTTTCAGTTTCTTTAATATCATTATACTTTTTAAGTCGAATGCTGTCAATATAAAATATTAAATGATTGTAAAACTTTGTCGGTAACACTTGAATATCGGGAATTTCTTTGGTAGAATACTAATATCACATAATAACCGCAAGGAAGTAGTATATTCATATGGGACAGCAACATAAGAACGAAACCTTAGAACAACAAAGAAAAGCACGACAGGAATTTTTGGAACTTAAAAAAATGCAACATGGCGAAATGGACACCGGACCAAAACCCAGCGAGGTTGCCATTATGCCGAAAACACCTGCGGAAAAAATTAAAAACATTTGGTTTCACGACAAATGGTATATAATCGGAATCGCGGCGCTCGTAATTGTTGTTGCATTTATGGTCGCACAGTGTGCAACACGCGAAAAGTATGACCTTAAGGTTGTGGTTTACACATACACACCCGTGGCGGACAATTCAAACGAACTTATTGCCGAATATCTCGAACAGTATTGCGGTGATATTGACGGCGACGGCAAGGCGAATATTCAGGTAATCAACTGCTCTTTCAGCAAGGAAAGCGGGGATGTGCAGTATCAAAATACAATGGCTTCCAAATTGCAAGCCGTTCTTGCCGCCGATGCCGATGCATTGCTGTATATCACCGATGAAGAATCTTATGAATATCTGAACGGTATCTCGGACAGCGGCAGTATTTTTGAAAATGAACCGCTGAAGCTCGGTGAAAAGTTTTACGAAAAGTGCAACGGGGAGGACGGTTTTTTCGTTATGCCAGAAGGACTTCAAATTTCCTGCCGTGCGGTGGGTGGAACCGTTATCGAAAAAAACAGCAAAATTGTTGATTATCTCGAACAGTCACACGCTATTATGGAAGGTATAGCAAATGAATAGATGATATGATCAAATATGGTTTCTTCAAAATTTTCGACCGTAAATTATATCGTGTAAAAGGTGTTTGAAAATACAAAAAACTGCCCGAACAAAATGTTCGGGCAGAATTTTTTTCAACAAAACTAAAATTATTCGGCGTCAACAGTTTCGGTCTGATTGTTTTCGGCTTCTTTCATTTTAGCAAAGCATTCACTGCAATATACCGGACGGTCATCGCGCGGAATGAAAGGAACGCGGGCAACACCGCCGCACGAATCACAAGTTGCTTCGTGCATCTCTTTCGGGGCTCTACCTGCGGCTTTGCGCTTGTCACGGCAGGGTTTGCAACGCTGCGGTTCATTTTCAAAACCTTTTGATTCGTAAAACTCCTGCTCTCTTGCAGTGAATACGAATTCCTCTCCGCAGTCTTTGCAGACTAATGTTTTGTCTTCAAACATACCTAATTTACCTCTCTCGTATGATGGTTTTGCCCACGGACGGAATCGCACCGACATCTTTGTTTTCAACGCTCTTCTGATTTAAGCTACTGAGGGCATATATATAAACGGGGGAAACCGTTTATTTACTTTTTAGTTTTTTACGGATACGGCGAAGGGTGTTGTCAACCGATTTTACCGTAATGTTAAGTTCTGTCGCAATGTCGGCGTATGATTTATCCGATAAAAACAGGCAGAGAACATTGTATTCACGCTGTGACAGATCAAGTTTAATGTTGGCGGCAAGGCGGCGGTAGTTTTCTTTTTCAATAAGAATCGTTTCGGGACTTGCCTCATCGGTTAAAACAACGTTTTCAAGCGGTGTAAGCATTTTTTCGGGCACACGGCGTCGGGCTTTTGTTGCACGGACAATATCGTTTAAGGCGCGCTCAATGCAAAGACGGGCAAAAGTGGAAAAGGATGCTTTGCCCGAATCAAAAGTTTTAACAGCTGAAAACAGGGAAAGGGTCGCTTCCTGAAAAAGGTCATCACGGTCGATTCCGCAATCGGAAAATTTTGCAATGATTCCCTCAATAACGGGGGTATATCTTTCAATAACAACCCCCAAATAAACGTAATCACCGTTCTTCACAAGTGAAATCAAATCGTTATCCGACAAATTTTTACAATTTTCAAGGAAATTATTGCTCATCAATGCACCCAAAATGTTAAGTATAACATACATTCGATCCGAATGGACAAACTATGTAATC
>CAZGRC010000099.1:0-4632 GCA_964528125.1 uncultured Ruminococcus sp. | reverse complement strand
TAATGGCTAATAGCACAAATAGTTTATCACATACAAAATGGTTATGCAAGTACCACATAGTAATACCTACATATTTCGCACAAGTTGCTTTCACCCGATAATTTTTATTTATTGCCCTGCAAAACATTAACAGTTAGTTCAAAAAACAATCAAATAAATATAATATACTATTTTTGAAAGGGGCGGTTTTATGGAAAAATCACGTATTCTTATAGCCGATGACGAGGAAAGAATTGTAAATTTGATATCCGATTTTCTTTCGGCGGCGGGTTATGTAGCCTTAACTGCATCGGACGGCGAAAAGGCGTTGGATATTTTGAAAACGGATAAAAATATCAACCTCGCGATAATCGATATTATGATGCCCGAAAGAGACGGTTGGGAAGTCACACGCGAACTGCGTAAATTTTCTAATATCCCGGTTATAATGCTTTCCGCCCGTTCCGAGGAATTCGACCTGCTCAACGGTTTTGAATCCGGCGCAGACGAATATGTTACAAAGCCGTTTTCACCCGCTGTGCTTGTAAAACGGGTTGAAGCGTTGCTCAGAAGAAGCGGAGTTTCAAAATCAAGCGGCGTTGAAGCCGAAAACGGTTTGGTAATAGACCATAATGCCTATACCGCTACCCTTGACGGCAAGGCAATCGAACTCACTTTAAAGGAGTTTGAACTGCTTTCTCATCTTTACAGAAATTCGGGTCAGGTGCTCACACGCGACCAACTTCTCGATGCCGTTTGGGGTTATGATTATGTCGGTGATTCCCGCACGGTGGATTCACACATTGCAAGAATAAGAATAAAACTCGGAAATTTCGGTGGGACACATCTTAAAACAATATACGGAATGGGGTATAAATTTGAGGTTTAAAGAGAATGCCCTAAAGATTGCCGACCGCCTGCGCAGTCGGCTTTGGTTTAATATTTTCCTGAAAGTCGGTGCGATTTTTGCTGCGTTTGTTCTGGTGCTCACTCTGGCTAACGGTACACTTTTGCTGAGATTTTTTTGTCTCCGACAAAAAAATTCGCTCATCACACAAATGCGGCGTATGGACGGGCTTGATATCGACGATTCCGAATCGGTGACCGAAATGCTGTCGGATATAAGCGAAAAGTATAATTTTGAAACCGAAATTTACAATCGCCGCGGTATAATTCTCTATACCACCCACGGCAGAAAAATGATGGATTTTGCCCAAATCGGCAGAGATAATTTCTATATGGTTCACGAAGAAATGATGCCGCAAAAAACCGAAGTATTGGGTGACGGCTCGGTTTTCTGTAAAGCCGAAAGAAGTTTTGATAACGAAGAATATCTGCTTTGTTATAAAGAAATAGAATCCGGAATATATGCCGAGTTGAGAATCCGTCTCCAACTTCTTAAATCGTCGGCAAATACCGCGAATGAGTTTATCGCAATCGTGGCAGTTGTCTGTTTTTCGCTTTCCGTGATTTGGATTTTTGTGTTTGCCCGCAAATTTTCACGCCCCATTACCCATATGAACGAAATAACCCGCGATATGGCAAAACTCGATTTCAGCCGCAAACTCAATTGCACCGGAAATGATGAAATAGGTCAGTTGGCGGTTTCGGTAAACGCTCTTTCGGATTCGCTGTCGCAGGCACTTCACGAACTTGAATCTTCAAACGCCAAACTGCGCGATGAAATTGAACTCGAACGTAAACTTGATGTTATGCGCAGGGGCTTTGTCGCCAATGTTTCGCACGAACTCAAAACACCCATATCAATAATCAGCGGCTATGCCGAGGGTATTAAACTTAATATCAATTCCGCTTCGCGCGATGAATACTGTGACACGATAATCGATGAAAGTCGCCGTATGAATCGCTTGGTGCTCAGCCTTCTTGACCTTTCGCGTTACGAATCGGGACAAATGCCGCAAAACGCGGAAAAATTTGATATATGCCCTCTTGTTTCAACCATGCTCAAAAGAATATTTGCGGGTTGTGATATAAACATTTCAAACGGTATTAAAATCGGAACTTCGGTTTTTGCCGATACCGTTCAAACCGAACAAATACTCAAAGCATATCTTGAAAACGCACGCTCCCACACACCGAGCGGCGGCAGTATCCGTGTGAGCGAGCACACCGACGGCGATTTCCGTGTGATTTCGGTACACAATACCGGAAGTCATATCGAGGAAGAAAAACTGCCGCATATATGGGAAAGTTTTTATCGCGGCGATTCTTCGCATAAGCGCGATCAAAGCCGATTCGGGCTCGGACTGTCGATTGTAAGCGCCATTGTGAAAAACAGCGGTTGCAGTTGCGGTGTCTATAACACCGCCGACGGCATCTGCTTTTGGTTCACCTGCAAAAAGCCGTAAAACCTTACAAAAAAGCTCTACAAGTAGATATATTCTGCTTGACACTGCATAAATGTAGTGGTATTATAATATAGATAAACGTTAATATGCCGCAGTGTTGTTTTGGCGAAGCATAAGCGGTAACGATTAATAATATCACGGGAGATAACAGGCGGCTTCCGCGCGGGGTTAAAAGTTCCCGCTAATGCCGAGATTTGGCAATCCGCTTTATTCATATAGGAGGTGCATTTTATGCCCGATGGAATTTTATTTTATGTAATTTTCGGTGCCGTCGCACTGGTTTTGGGGCTGATCGGTTTTGCCGTCGGTTCGGTTTATCGCCGCAAATCGGCTGAGCGCGCTATCGGTTCTGCCGAAGATGAAGCCAAGCGCATCCTCAACGAAGCAATGAAAACCGCCGAAACCAAGAAAAAGGAAACCCTTATCGAAGCGAAAGAAGAGATACACCGTCTTCGTCAGGAAACCGAAAAGGATTTGCGTGAACGCAGAACCGAGGTTCAGCGTCAGGAAAACCGAATCCACCAAAAGGAAGAAACTCTTGACCGCAAGACCGATAACTTAGAGGTCAAGGAAGAAAAACTCAATGCCCGCGCCAAAGAAATCGAAGAACGTCTTGAAGAATGTGAAAAAATCAAGAGAAGTCAAATGGAAATGCTTGAAAAAATTTCGGGCTTTTCCAAAGAACAGGCAAAGGCACATCTGCTTCAAATGTTAGATGGCGAACTTGACCACGAAAAGGCAATCAGAATCCGCGATTTTGAACAGCAGATAAAGGACGAGTCGGATAAAATGGCTCGCGAAATTGTTGCACAGGCGGTACAACGCTGTGCGGTTGACCATTCTTCCGATATGATTGTTTCAACCGTAAACCTTCCCAATGACGAACTCAAGGGCAGAATTATCGGTCGTGAGGGAAGAAACATACGTGCAATCGAAAGCGCTACCGGTGTTGATCTGGTTATTGATGATACTCCCGAGGTTATCTCGGTTTCGAGTTTTGAACCCATCCGTCGCGAAATTGCCCGTGTCACCCTTGAAAAACTTGTTGTGGACGGCCGCATACATCCCGCCCGCATTGAGGAAACCGTGGCAAAGGCAACCGCAGAGGTTGAGTCCATTATCAAGCAAGAGGGCGAACGTGCCGTTTTGGAATCCGGCGTTCACAATCTGCATCCCGAACTCGTAAAACTGCTCGGAAGACTTCATTTCCGCACAAGTTTCGGTCAAAACGTTCTCAATCATTCGCTTGAGGTTTGCCACCTCGCCGGTATAATGGCGGCTGAACTCGGCGCCGATGTTACCCTTGCAAAACGTGCCGGTCTCCTGCACGATATCGGCAAGGCAATCGACCACGAACAGGAAGGCACACACATTCAACTCGGTGTGGAAGCCGCTAAAAAATATCACGAAACCGAAGCCGTTATCCATGCTATCCACGCACATCACGGCGATATCGAAGCAAAAACCGCAATCGCCTGCATTGTGCAGGCTGCCGATGCCATTTCCGCCGCCCGTCCCGGTGCGCGCCGCGATAACATCGAAAACTATATCAAACGTCTTGAAAAACTTGAGGAGATCGCCAACTCCTTTAAAGGTGTTGATAATTGCTATGCCGTTCAGGCAGGCAGAGAAATCAGGGTTATCGTTAAACCCGAAGTGGTTTCCGATGATAAAATGGTAATGATGGCACATCAAATTGCCGAAAAAATTGAAAACGAACTTGAATACCCCGGTCAGATAAAGGTAAATCTTATCAGGGAAAACAAGGCGGTTGACTACGCAAAGTAGAAAAAAACAGACCAAGCGCGGCGGGAAAATCCCCGTTGCGCTTGTTTTAAAAATTCACCTAAAGGAGAAATTTTTTATGGTAATCCTGAAAAACAGTCGCGTCGAAATCGCCGTTGCACCTCGCGGTGCCGAAATCAAGCGCATCACGGTTGACGGCAACGATGTCCTTTGGAACGGCGATCCCGCCGTTTGGGACGGCACTGCGCCGCTTCTTTTCCCCATATGCGGCGGACTTCGCGACGGTAAATATACTTTAAACGGTCATGAATATGCACTTCCGAAACACGGCTTTGCAAGAAATGCGGATTTTGCCTTGGAAAAACGCGGTGATGATTTTCTGACCTTTCTTCTCACCGATACTCCCGAAACACTTCAATGCTATCCCTGGCATTTTGAACTGCGTGTTACATATAAACTGCGCGGCACTGCGCTGGATGTTAAATATGAGATCAAAAACCTTTCGGATAACCGTATGTATTTTTCAATCGGCTCACAC
>CAZGRC010000098.1:1853-4632 GCA_964528125.1 uncultured Ruminococcus sp. | reverse complement strand
GATTTATTGCCGTAAGCGGTCTTAAAATGATTCAAAAGGTTGACCTTGAAAACAACGCAAACCTGTTCACCACATCGGTAATACTTATCACCGGTATCGGCGGTATGGCAATGGCAATCGGCAAGGTTACGATCACCGCTATCGCCTGTGCACTTATCCTCGGTATAATCGTTAATGTTGTTCTTTCCAAAGCAAACAAAAACACCGAAGAATAAACAGTTTTAAAAATGCATAGAGCAGCCGAACGGCTGCTCTATGCATTTTATTTTATCTTTTTTATTTTTTCACAAGATACCACATACGTGAATTCCAACCGCTGTTATCGGTTGTCACCGTTATACCGCATTGCAGTTCTTCGCCGGTATATGTTTTTGAACCGATTTCATCAAAATAGACGGCATCGGGTTGTGCCTCAGCAACCTTTACGGTTATTTCTCTGGCATTTTCCTCGGGTTCGTTTTGCAGGAAAGAAAGCAATATTCTGTCCTTCTCTCCGTTTGCATAATAATAAGCGCTGATATTGGTTTCATAAGGATTCATTATGCTGTAATAATCGCCTCTGAGAATCAAATCCTCATACCTGCGATAGTTTTCTATCTGAAGTTTAACCGCCGCTTTGAGTTCGTCACCCGCATTCGGCAGATGAAGTTCATAACCGAGCGCCCCGCCGAGAGCAACCTCATATATATATTTGAGTTGTTCGGGCACCTCACAGTATTTAAGTCCCGCGACATGGCAACTCATTGTAGAAGCGGGATATGCAAGCATTGATGAATACTGTATTTTGATACGCTTTCGGCACCATGTATTATCGCTTGTCCATATCATTGTGCTGTACTTCATCATTCCCAGGTCATATCTGCCGCCGCCGCCCGAGCAGTTTTCAATCATGGCGTTGGGGTATTTTTCCCTGAACCACTTAAACAGGTCATACACACCGAGCATATATCTGTGTGCCGCTTCACCCTGTCTGTCTGCGGGAAGTACTGTTGATCCGACCTGCGACATATGGCGGTTCATATCCCATTTGAAATAGTCAATTGCAACACCGTCAAAGGTTTTCGCAAAAATATCTTTAAGATAATCCAGAACAGCTGGATTGCCCATATCCAGCACCAGCTGTGTGCGGGAGAGCATACCTTCTCTGCCCTTGCACTGTATGCACCATTCGGGATGTGCACGGTAAAGGTCGGAATCGGGATTTACCATTTCGGGTTCTATCCAGATACCGAATTTAATGCCGTATGCCTTCATTTTGTCAACAAAAGGTTTAAGTCCGTCCTTGAACTTATCACGGTTTTCATACCAATCACCGAGACCCGCAGCGTCGTTATTGCGGGCACCGAACCAGCCGTCATCCATAACAACCATATCGATCCCGCACTTTGCCGCGGTATCGGCAAAACGGAGAAGCTCGGCTTCATCGATTTTAAAATAACACGCTTCCCAGGTGTTGAGCACAACAGGACGTTTTTCAAACGGCTCGGGCGGCAGAATATGTTCGCGTATAAATTTATGGAAATTGCGCGACATCCGACCGATACCCGTTTCGGAATAGGTCATAACCGCTTCGGGCGCGGTAAATGTTTCGCCCGAATTAAGACACCAATCAAAATTTTCACTGCCGAGTCCCAACTGAACACGTGCGCCGCCTGTTTGGTCAACCTCAACCTCATCAAGGAAATTGCCGCTGTAAACGAGGTTAAAACCGTAGACATCGCCGCTCGTTTCATCCGCATTTTTACGACAGAGTGCGATAAACGGGTTAAACTGATGACTTGAAGCCCCGCGACGGCTGAATATGCTCTGATTGCCGTAGAAAAGCGGAACACGCTGGTAGTTGCGTTCGTTAACGTGCGCGCCGTAAAGACTTATCATATCATAATCGTGGTCGGGCATATCGAGCGTCAAACTCATAATCTTTTTGATGCTTACCGCACCGTCGCCGTTGTTTGTTACCGTAACATAGCGGGAAATAACATCGCAATCGGCAAAAACGGTATAGTAAAGATTAACCTCAACATTTGTAAGTTCGTCCGCAAGGGTGATTTCAAGTGTTTCGGTGTTTTTGTCTGACTCGGCGCAGGGCAAACCGTCAAGGTCGAGTCTGCCGCCGAATATGCGATATCCTTTATATGTAAGGAAAGTCGCACAGTCACCGCCCGTATTGCGAATTTTTATTGAAGAGGTACGAAAATCACCGCTGTCAAATCCCGAGTATTCCGACATACAGGTATCTGCCAAAAACTCTGTCCCCTCTTCTTCGATATACGGTGAAAAGGATTTGAATTTATTTTCAAATTCCGCAATCTCGGAACCGTCTTTTTTGCCGTAATACAAATGCACGGGGTGTTTTTCCTTTACTATTTGAAAAGCATATTTTGTATTTGCTGTTTCCAGAATAAACATTTTCTTTTCCGCATTATAAGAAATACACATAAATCACAACCGCCTTTATTTGGTTTCTTTGATAAATTATGCTTATTATAACATACATTGCCTAATTTTAGCAACCACAAATATCAACAATTATATACTTTTTTGCTTTGATTTTCAAAAGAAAAAAGAAATCGGGTAATTTGGGTCTTGCAAAACTCAAAAATATCTGTTATACTGTTTAATATATAATGATATATTTGTTTTAGAGGTACAAAACTTATGAAACTTAAATACAATTTTGTAACCAACGAAGTCGCAGATAAAATTGTCGCGGTCGCTGTAGGTGACGATCTTGAAAAGTTCAACGGTTTTATTAAAATGAATGATGTTGCCGCCGATA
>CAZGRC010000098.1:0-1843 GCA_964528125.1 uncultured Ruminococcus sp. | reverse complement strand
ACCACCGAAGATACCGTTGTTGCGGAAATGTGCAAACACTATCCCGAAGAAAACGAACAGGAAGTTCGCAGCACCGTTAAAGAATTCACCGCAAAACTTATCGAAGCAGGCGTTCTTGCGTAATGGAAACCGATTTTATCGGTCTTGTCGATGCCCTTAAAACCAAGGGGGAAGCCATGACCCTTACGGCGGGCATCAGTATGCGTCCTATGTTGCGTCAAGGCAGGGATATCGTTATAATCGAACCGGTTAACCGTCGGCTCAAAAAAAACGACGTTCCGGTTTACAAGCGCCCGTCGCACGACAAATTCGTAATGCACCGTATTTTGAAGGTCACCGACAACGGTTATGTAATCCGCGGTGATAACCTTTTTCACAAGGAATATGATATCAAGGATGAGCATATCGTCGGCGTTTTAAAAGCGTTTTATCGCGATGGCAGGTATTGCGACTGTGCAACAAGTAAGAAATATCGGGTTTATATCTTTTTAAATCGCATATCATATCCTTTGCGTTTTCTGTGGGCGAAAGGTATTTGTCCTGTTTTGATACGCATTTTGCCCCGCCCGGTTAAGAAATTCATTAAAAAATATATACTGAAAATATGATGATAAGGACAGTAACTTTTCACAGCGTTTTTTCAGAGAGTGTTTCCGCAGGCTGTAAGAAACACAAAACGCCGAAAAGCGAACACCGCCTTTGAGTGCTTTGGGGGAGGAATTCCGAAACCGAGCCGTCTTACCCGCGTTAAGGGTAGCACAAGTGCCGCCCCCTGCGGGTGGAATGCGGGTGGAACCGCGGAGCTTTAGTTTTTTAAAGATTCGTCCCTTTTTACAGTGGACGAATCTTTTTATTTTTTTAATCACTAACAGGAGGAATAAATATGATTAAAATCACACTTAAGGACGGTTCGGTGCTTGAACTCGAAAAAGGACTCACCGCGTTTGATGCCGCAAAGGCAATAAGCGCGGGTCTTGCACGTGCCGCCTGTGCCGCAAAGGTTGACGGCAAGGAATGTGATCTTCGCACCGTTTTAAACAGCGACTGCACACTTGAAATACTGACTTTTGCCGACGATTACGGTCGCCGCACCTTCCGTCACACCGCTTCTCACATCACCGCGCAGGCCGTAAAACGCCTTTTCCCGAGTGCAAAACTCACCATCGGTCCCGCAGTTGATGACGGATTTTACTATGACTTTGACATCGACGATAAATTCACCCCAGACGACCTTCTTCGCATTGAGGAAGAAATGAAGAAAATCGTCAAAGAAGATATCAAAATCGAACGCTTCACAATGACCCGTGACGAGGCAATAAAATATTTCGACGAACAGGACGAACCCTATAAAACCGAATTGGTCGAAGCACTTCCCGACGGTGAAGAGATAAGTTTTTACCGTCAGGGCGATTTCACTGACCTTTGTGCCGGCGCACATCTTATGAGCACCGGCGCGGTAAAGGCGTTCAAACTCACCTCTGCCACTGGTGCATACTGGCACGGTGACTCTTCCAAAAAAATGCTCTGCCGCATATACGGCACCGCTTTCCCGAAAGCCTCCGAACTCGAAGCATATCTTACACAGCTTGAAGAAGCAAGAAAACGCGACCACAACAAACTCGGTCGCGAACTCGAATACTTCACAACCGTTGACGTTATCGGTCAGGGACTTCCGATACTTCTTCCGAAAGGCGCCAAGGTTATACAGATTCTTCAGCGCTTTGTTGAGGACGAGGAATATCGCCGCGGTTGGTTGCCCACCAAGACCCCATATATGGCAAAGCGCGAGCTTTACAAACTTTCGGGTCACTGGGATCACTATCTTGACGGTATGTTCGTACTC
>CAZGRC010000097.1:0-4645 GCA_964528125.1 uncultured Ruminococcus sp. | reverse complement strand
TATGTGCCCCTGCTTTTTGATAATTTCGGTTATCTCGTCCTGACGCGCCTTGCTGTACATAAATTCACCTTTCAAAATGATAAAACTTGAGAAATATTCAATATTTTAAACTGTATTGAAAAAGTTTGAGAAATATACTATGATTATAACACAGCAATTTTCTTTGTCAAGGGGATATGTTTATGACCGACCTCACTACGGGTAATATTTATAAGAAGTTTTTGCTTTTCGGTCTGCCGATGGTGTTTTCGGGGTTACTGTCACAAGCTTACGGAATAGTGGACACAATGATTGCGGGGCGTTATCTCGGTGATAACGGACTGGCGGCTGTCGGAGCCACTTCACAGGTGGTTTCGTTGATAGCATCAGTGTTTTGGGGTTTTAATTCGGGTTTTGCAATATACATTGCCTGTCTTTTCGGAAGCCGCGATTTTTCAAAATTGCGCAAGGATATTTACAGTGTGACATTTGTGCTTGCAATAATCGAAATTGCCATATCTGTTGCCGCCGTAATTTTCAGTGACGGTATTTTGAATCTCATAAAAGTTGCACCCGAAATACGAAATGATGCAAAGATATACTTTTGCATTTACATTCTCGGAATTACACCGATAACGTTTAACAACACCTTTTCAAAGCTTTTAAACTCACTCGGTGTAAGCGGATATCCCTTTTATATGTCATTGATTGCGGGCATAATGAATATTTTAGGCAACACTCTCAGCGTGACTGTATTTCATTTCGGAGTTGCCGGAATCGCGTTTTCGTCGGTAATGGCAGCGATTGCGGTAGATATATGCTATATATTGAAGTTAAACGGTTGCTTTAAGGAAATGGGAGTTTTCGGTGAAAAGATTTCTTTGAAATTTAAAACCTTTGTTTTTGTACTGAAATTCACCCTTCCAAGCTGTCTTCAACAAATTTCAATGTATATTGCTTCGGTGACAATGGCGCCGATAATCAACGCCATAGGCAGTGAAGCAACCGCAGGGTATTCGATTGCGATGCGAATATACGATATAAACTCGGGCGTTTATCAAAATTCTTCAGGCACGGTAAGCAATTACGGTGCACAATGTGTGGGTGCAAAAAAGTATGACAAAATCCGTAAAGGTCTTTTTGTCGGACTTTTTCAAGGACTTTTGTTTGTTCTGCCTTTTATCGTCGTCTCGGTGGTGTTTGCCGAAAAAATAAACGCAATTTTCTTTCCGAAAGGTTTTTCCGGACAGTCTCTTGATTATGCGATAACTTTTTCAAAATATTTTTTACCATTCATTCTTTTTAACCTTATAAACAATCTTTTTCACTCTTTTTTCAGAGGCATCGGCACAATGCGTTTATTGCTGATTTCAACGGTTATTGGGTCGGTATTCAGAATATTTTTCGGAATCATTCTCGGCAAAGCATACGGTATGAACGGTGTGTATGGCGGTTGGGTTATTTCGTGGATAGGCGAAGCGGTTTATATGTTTATTATATATCTGCTGAAGTTCAGCAGTACCGAAAAGATAAAGCGCGCAGCAATAAAAAATTTAGGATAAAAATGATATAAACGGTTATTTGCCGAATATAAGCAAATAACCGTTTTTGTTTTAGATGTCACGGTGCTTTTTTGAAAGTTTTGCGAAATACTTAAATGTAAACGGCCAAATGCCGGCGGCAAACAGAACAACCAAGAAGTATCTGATCGCATCCGCGATGTAATTGCCGTTAAACAGTGAATAAAGCGGCGCTTTTAAAAGCGTTTTTATCGCAAGCAGAGGGATAACACCGAGAACTAATTTTATAATTTGCACCCACCAAACCGCTTTTGTATCAAATTTTATAAATTTGTTGTCGATTTCATATGCCGCCCAAAGTCCGACTATGCAACCAAGTATTTTGTAAGCGTTTTTAATTCCGCTTTCAATGTTTTCGGTATTTTCGGGAAAACGGTACAGCAGAACAAATGCAAGATATGCAATCGATACCGCGAGCATTGAACCCATAAAGATACGCATATTCTTGCAGCTTTCGGTTGCTTTGTTTATTACGGGATGTAACACCAATACCAAAACGGTTGCGATTATAAAAGATACACCGACATCCGCGGGTGTGTGCACACCGAGATACATACGCGAAAAGGGAACCAACAGGCAAATAATTATGCAAAGAATTTTTACGACGACTTTTTTGTTAAGCCGCGCAATAATTCCGAAAACTCCGACAGCGGTTTGTGTGTGACCGCTTGGGAAAGAATATCCCGTCGCTTCGGGAATGGCACTTTCAACGGCTTTAAAGTTGAGGTCGCGCACCCAGGGACGCGGAATTTTGAATATAAGTTTTAAAAACTGATTTATCACGGTGCCCGCAAAACCTACGGTCAGCGTATAATAGCCTTCCTTTTTACTTATACACCAAAAAAAGATGAGTCCTACAAGTATAAAAATCGTTTCTTCACCGAGATGTGTGACAGCCGAAAAAAACGTGTCAAGAAACGGGGTTCTGATGCCCTCCAAAAATTTCAAAAATGCCATAGTTGTTTTTCTCCTTTATTAAAATACTCCGGTTATAAATATTTCGAGACCGATAAGTATGAGAATGATACCTCCGAAAACACCTGCTTTGTCGGCAAGGCGTGTTCCCACCGTTTTGCCGATTTTCACACCGAAACAGCAGATTATAAACGTGACAACGGAGATTACAAGCGAAGAAATAAGCGCGGGCAGAAAAGTGTATTCTTCGATATCAAGACCGACCGAAAGTGCATCAATAGAAGTGGCAATGCCCTGAACCAACAATGCCGAAAGCGAAAGCGCGGCGCATTCGTCATCTGCATCATTTTTTGCGGTGACACCTTCATAAAGCATTTTTCCGCCGATATATGTAAGAAGAATCAGTGCTATCCACGGAATGAAAGTTTGAAAAGAATTAAAATATTTTGCCACGGTTTTAACGCAGATCCAGCCGATCATCGGCATAAGCGCCTGAAAAAATGCAAACATACCCGATATTCCGAATGATTTTATCTTTTTCATATTCGGTTCGTGCAAACCGTTTGCAAGCGAGACCGAAAAAGCATCCATAGCGAGTCCTACTCCGAAAAGCGCGCTTTTAATAAAAAACATTGCACCGAGTTCCAAAATATAATACCTCCAAATAAATGTTGCAAAGTTAATTATACCATTTAACAGCCTGTCGGTCAAGTAATATATGGAAAATCAAAGATAGAAGGTGTCTTGGATTTTGTCGTTTTGAAAAAGTGTCAAATACTGTTGAAAATATAGGAAAAATATGGTAAAATACCGTTAAAGGTGGCGGTTGGCGTGATTAAAAGATACATCAAACAAAATGTTTTTCAAGCGTTTGAAGAACGCATAAGATATATCTTTGAAGAATTTGACAATATAATTGTTTCGTTTTCGGGCGGTAAAGACAGTGGTCTGCTTTTGAACCTTGTTCTTGATTTTCAGCAAAAGTATTATCCCGAAAAAAAGATAGGTGTATTTCATCAGGATTTTGAAGCGCAGTATACTGTCACTACCGAATACGTCACGCGCACGTTTGAAAGGATAAAAGACATTACTTATCCGCACTGGGTATGTCTGCCTATGGCAACAAGAACCGCGCTAAGCAATTATGAAATGTATTGGTATCCTTGGGACGATACCAAAAAGGACGAATGGGTGCGCCCGATGCCAGATTTTCCATATGTCATCAATATCGACAACAACCCAATCACAACATATCACTACCGAATGCATCAAGAGGATCTTGCACGCCAGTTTTCCCGCTGGTACAGAATGGTTCACGACAACAAAAAAACCGTCTGCTTGCTCGGAATCCGTGCCGATGAATCCTTGCAACGTTACAATTCTTTTGTAAACAAGAAATACGGATATAACGGCAAATGTTGGATAACAAAACAATTCAAGGATGTTTGGACTGCATCGCCGCTCTATGATTGGTCGCGTGCGGATGTCTGGCATGCTAATTCAATTTTCAATTATGATTATAACCGCCTTTATGACCTTTATTTTATGGCAGGGCTTTTGCCGGAAGCCATGCGTGTGGCTTCGCCTTTCAACGATTATGCGAAAGAAAGTCTTTATCTTTACCGTGTTATCGACCCCGAAATCTGGACAAAACTCGTCGGCAGGGTAAGGGGTGCCAATTTCGGCTGTATATACGGAAGAACCAAGGCGTTGGGTTACCGAAATCTAACCTTGCCCCGGGGACACACATGGGAATCGTACACAAAATTTTTGCTTGACACACTTCCTGCGAGAACGCGGAACAATTATGTTAAAAAATTTCAAACTTCCATTGATTTTTGGCATAATACAGGCGGCGGGCTTGACCAAGAAGTTATCGACGAACTTATCCAAAAAGGTTATAATATCAAACTTAACGGCGTTTCAAATTACACTCTTTTAAAACGTTCAAGGGTTGTTTTTGTCGGAAAAATCCCCGACCATACCGATGATATTAAATCCTCTAAGGATATACCAAGTTGGAAAAGAATGTGTTATTGCATACTGAAAAATGACCACAACTGCCGTTTTATGGGTTTCGGACTTTCGCGCGAACAGCAACGGCGTGTGGATTTATTAAATGAAAAATACAAAAAGGTCGGTGAATGATATGTCTTTTAAAAGTCCCGTAT
>CAZGRC010000096.1:0-4652 GCA_964528125.1 uncultured Ruminococcus sp. | reverse complement strand
GTAGTATATTCCGACCCTGTCGCCGCCGCGTACTATTTTATCGGTACCGACACCGAAATATCTGAGAGCGTTTATTGCCGCCTGCCCTATTTCGTGTGTCGGGAGTTTTGTTACAAAAGAGCTGTCCAGACCGAAATTTGCAAGGCTAACCGCGACATTGGCTTCGCCGCCGCCGAAAGTTGCCTGCATTTGGTCGTTTTGAAAAAATCTGTAATATCCGTTCGGGGCAAGTCTTAACATTATCTCACCGAAAGTAATTACCTTTGCCATTTTATTCCTCAACCGCCTTTTCAAGAGCTTCTTTCACGAAGAAACTGCCGCCTATTGCGGCAATTTTGTCAAAAGCCAAAAATTCGTCGATATTACTTCTGTCAACACCGCCTGTGGGAATGAATTTAACCTGAGGAAACGGTGCTGAAAGCGCCTTAAGTGCTTTAAGACCGCCGTAAATATTGGCGGGGAAGAATTTAACCGTTGTAATGTCGAGTTCTAAAGCCTGCATAATTTCGGTCGGAGTTACACATCCGGGATAATACGGAATATTGTGCTCTTTACAGATGTTTGCAACAGTGACCGAAAGGCCGGGGGATACAATGAATTTTGCTCCAGCCGCAAGCGCGGATTTGCACTGCTCGGCGTTTATAACGGTGCCTGCTCCGATATTCATTTCGGGATGGTTTTTGCAGGCGTACCGGATTGCTTCGGCGGCTATGGCGGTGCGGAAGGTTATTTCGGCACAGTTGATGCCGATGCCTTTGAGTGCGTTAAGTATTTTATCTATCTCGAATAAATCGTTAATCACGACAACGGGAATAAATTTGTCCATTTGGCATACTCCTTTGTTAAGTGTGAATTTATTATATCACTTTCCGTGAAAAAGGTCAACGGAGAAAGAGCGGATTTCCGTTAAATTTGCGAAAGTTTGAAAAATTTGCGGCAGACGCCGAATAATGTGTTGATTTTTGGAGAAGCCTGTGGTAGAATACAGTTGTGTAGAGTGTAGGAGATGCGCAGGTCCGCAGGTGTATTGCGGGCATTGCGTTTTTTTGTTAGGAGTGAAAAAATGTCGGCTGAAGAACTTCTTGAATGTATGGAACGTTCACCGATTATTGCCGCTGTTCGTGAAGAACAATGGGATTCGGTGCTTGACTGTCCGGTTGAGGTCATTTTCCATTTGCGTGCGGGAATAATGACGGTGGGTGACCGCATAAAACAGGCACACGAAGCAGGCAAAAAAATGCTTGTTCATATTGACCTTGCCGAGGGCATCGGCAAAGATAAGTTCGCGGTGGAATATCTTATGCGCTGTGGTGTTGACGGAATTATCAGCACACGCGCGGGACTTATACGCTATGCGCGAGAATTGGGACTTCCCGCCGTTCAACGCTTTTTTGCACTTGATTCGCAGGGACTTGACAGCATTTCCGATATGCTGTCGGCTTATCCGCCCGATCTTATAGAAATTATGCCCGGCACAATGAACAAGGTTATCGAACGCTTTTCGGGCGGTTCGATTCCCGTTATCGCGGGAGGGCTTGTCGAAACCAAGTCTGAGGTTACGGGTGCGCTCGGTGCGGGTGCCGCCGCCGTATCAACCGGCAAACGCGAACTGTGGTATCTTTAAATGAAAGAGGAATTTTCTATGCAACCGGAAAAAATAAGTGATATAAAACTTTTTTTGTTTGATATGGACGGTACGCTTTATCTCGGTGACCGCCTGTACGATTTCACCCGCGAACTGCTCGGCCGTATACGCGAAACGGGCAGGGATTATATGTTTATGACCAACAACTCTTCAAAGAGTGTTGCCGATTATATCAAAAAACTTGACCGTCTCGGAATAAAGGCGGTTTATGATGATTTTATCACTTCGTCACAGGCAACATCGTGGTATTTGCAGAAGCATCACAGCGGTGCATCACTTTATGTTTGCGGTACCGAATCTTTAAAAGAGGAACTTCGTGCCGGCGGTTTTACCGTTATGGAGGACACAGATAAGACCGATGTTATTGTCATCGGCAATGACACCGAACTTACATTCAAAAAACTTGAGGACATATCGCGAATGTTGCTCACGCGTGATATGCCGTATATTGCAACCAATCCCGATTATGTTTGCCCGACGGAGTTCGGTTCGGTGCCGGACTGCGGAAGTTTTTGCGATATGCTTTATAACGCCACGGGAAAACGGCCGCTGTTTATCGGCAAGCCGGAACCGCTTATGCCGAGTCTTGCAATGGAAAAACGCGGTTTGGACGGCAACTGTACGGCGGTGGTCGGTGACCGAATATATACCGATATAAAGAGCGGTATAAACGCAGGTGCGGTGAGTATACTCGTAATGTGCGGAGAGACCACCGAAGAGGTGCTTAACGCTTCTGCCGACAAACCTGACATTGTGCTTGCCGATACGGGAGAAATAATAAAATATTTGTGATGTTCGGGGTTTTAACTGTTGCCAAAATTTGAAATTTATTGTAAAATAGTTGTGCTGTTAAGGCACAACTATTTTTTTACGGAGTATACAGATGGATTTTTTAACTCTCAGACGGGAACTGATAAAGAAAGATTTCGGCAATATGAATGATCGCCAGTTTGAGGCGGTCACGACCGTGAACGGACCGCTTTTGGTGCTTGCGGGTGCGGGCAGCGGCAAGACCACCGTGCTTGTAAACCGAATTGCAAATCTTGTGAAATACGGAAACGGATATTTAAGTGACAAAATTCCATATCACGATGAAGAAGATATTGCCGCTGGACTTGCATATCTGAACGGTGAGAAAGCAACCCTGCCCGAAAATGTGTTTTCGGTTGATGCGCCGAGCCCGTGGGAAATTCTCGCTATCACATTTACAAACAAGGCGGCGGGCGAACTTAAAGAACGAATTGCCGCAAAACTCGGAAGTGACGGTGCGGATATATGGGCGGGCACCTTTCACTCGGTCTGCGGAAAATTGCTGAGATATAATGCGGAACGTATCGGTTATACATCACACTTTACGGTTTACGATACCGATGATCAGCGCCGCCTTATGAAAGAGCTGATGAAAAATGCCGGTATTGACGAAAAAACCATTTCACACCGCAGTGTGCTTTCGGCTGTTTCTTCGGCAAAAGATTCGCTCGTTTCTCCCGAGGAATTTGAAAAGACGGCGGGCAATGACCTGCGTCAAAAAACGGTGGCGGGTCTTTATAAAATGTATCAGCAACGCCTTACCGCCGCTGATGCAATGGATTTTGACGATATGATAGTCAACACCGTCCGACTTCTTGAAGAAAATCCCGATGTTGCCGAATATTACGGCAATAAATTTAAATACATAATGGTTGACGAATATCAGGATACCAACCATGCGCAGTATAAATTGGTGAGTCTGCTTGCGGGCAGACACGGAAATATTTGCGTTGTGGGCGATGATGACCAGAGTATCTACCGTTTTCGCGGCGCCACAATTGAAAATATTCTTAATTTTGAAGACGATTATCACGGCGCAAAAACTATTCGACTTGAACAGAATTACCGTTCCACAAGCAACATTCTCGATGCGGCAAACGCCGTTATCGGCAATAACAGGGGCAGAAAGGGCAAAAATTTGTGGACCGACAGGGGAGTCGGTGAAAAGATAACCGTGCATACCGCCGCGGACGAACGGGCGGAGGCACGATTTGTTGCCGACAGCATACTTGAAAACATTCGGCAGGGTCAGCAGTTTTCACAGCACGCCGTTCTTTACCGTATGAATGCGCAGTCGGCGGCGCTTGAAAATGTTTTTGCCAGAAGCGGTATTGCATATCGCGTTATCGGCGGTATGCGCTTTTACGAACGCAAGGAAATACGCGATGTCTTGGCGTATCTTAATCTTATATGTAACAATAACGACGATGTGCGACTTCGCCGCATTATAAACGAACCGAAACGCGGGATAGGAGATACTACCGTTTCCAATGCCGCGGCGGCGGCGCAGGTTGTCGGGATTCCGCTTTTTGAAGTGTTCTCCCATGCGGATGAATATTCCGCACTTTCACGTGCGGCGGGAAAACTTAAAAATTTTTGCGCCGTTATTTCCGAACTTACTTCAAAACTCGATGACCTTTCAATCAGCGAAATTCTCGAAGAAATGCTTGAAAAGACCGAATACCGCGCCGCCCTGAGAAGCGATACGTCTCCGGAAGCGGCGGACAGGCTTGCCAACGTTGAAGAATTTGCTTCCACCGTGAAACAATACGAGCTGGAAAACGACGAGCCCACACTCGCGGGATTTTTAGAGGAAATTGCCCTTGTAAGCGATATCGATTCCATGGAAAACGATGAAAACCGTGTGCTTATGATGACGGTACATTCGGCAAAGGGACTTGAGTTTGACAATGTTTTTCTTGTCGGTTTGGAGGAAGGCATTTTCCCCGGCACACAGTCGATATATTCCGGAAATGAGGAAATAGAGGAAGAACGGCGACTTGCATATGTCGCGATAACGCGAGCAAAAAAACATCTTACCATAAGCAATGCTTCGGTCAGAATGCTGTTCGGCACTACGGGCAGAAATCTTCCCTCTCGATTTTTAAGGGAAATTCCCGAGGAACTGTGTGAAATGTCGGCAGAAGTTTCCGATGACGGTTTTGGATATTCCTATTATTCACGCGAAAGACAGTAC
>CAZGRC010000095.1:0-4769 GCA_964528125.1 uncultured Ruminococcus sp. | reverse complement strand
AAATAAAGGTCACGAACCCATTCCCACATAATGGGTCTGACTTCGCTCTTAGGTGACATTTCACCGCCGACATTTACGCATTTTATCAGACCTGTATCAAGATATTTACCGAGTTTTATAGGTGCTATAAGCGGTGAGCAGAAAACCTCGCGGTGTGTAAGCGGCGCCGATAAAAAGTGTGGCAAGCGCTTATCTGCCATTTCCTGATTTTCAATGGAAATACTCAAATGAAAATGATCCCATCCGTCTCCCCAATCAGCAGGCAGACACTCTTTTATTCTTTCAGGGCGTTTGGTTGTGGTCACAAAAACACAGTCTTTGCGACGGCGAATAAAATCCCAACAACCGTCACGCCAACAGTCAGCCTCCTCGATAAAAAAGTCGGACGAAAAGCACAATTTTACAACCGAGCCATATGGGCAATCTTTATCTTTAAGTTCATAAGTGGTTTTGCCTTTTGTTATAACCGTTGTATCTCTGCCGTAACGCTTATCCATTTTGTAAACAAAACAGTTTTTGCAACCCGGACTTACTTTTTTACAGCCGTGCCACGGATTCCAAGGAACAGCTTTGTCGATTTCGTTATTTTGCATAATCTATCTCTCCTCCGCTTTTTCAAGTATCGCCAATGTTTCGTTCATAAGACTTACAAGTGTGTTAAATTTTGTTTCGCCGAGTGCAGATTCAATTACTTTAAGATATTCCTTTTGCTTTGCATTTAATTTATCGGCAAGTGCCACCGCCTTATCGGTAGGTAAAACATAAAAACTTCTCTTATCCTCTTTTGAGGACTCTTTTAAAATATATCCTTTTTTCAAAAACACACGAATGTGTGCCGCAATCATAGGCTTTGACACACCCAGAAGTTCGGTTATCATAAGCGGGGTATATTTCCCTCTGCGTTGTGTAATGATGTTAAGAACCGCCATTTCGCTCGGTCTTATGGGCAATTCTTTTTTAAGTTCCATATAGTTTCGCGAAAACTTTGAAAAAACAATATCGGCATTCATATATTTATCCGTAAATCAATCTCACTCCAAACGCAATAAGTTAAGTTTCATTAACCATTATAGTTTATCTGCATTAACTTGTCAACCGTCGAATATGTTTTTATTTATCTTTTTTTTGCAACACAACCCACTTGCAACGGCAATTTTTTCTTGATATATCGGCGGTTGTATGGTATTATAAATAAGATATTATGGATAATTATGTCGTAATACTAAATAAATATTTTTTAACATCTATTATACCGTGGAAGTGAAACATTTTATGAAAAACACGAATCCACCCGTAATTTCCGTAATTATGGGCGTATACAACGGCGAAAAATTTCTTGAAGAAGCAATACGTTCAGTGCTTGCGCAAACATTTGAAGATTTTGAATTTATCATCTGTGACGACTGTTCAACCGATTCGTCTGCACAGATACTCAAAAAATATGCCGAAAGCGACAGCCGCATAAAACTGCTGCGCAATGAAAAAAACTCAGGGCTTGCCGCAACTCTCAATAAATGCATTGAAGTTTCAAAAGGCGAATTTTTAGTGCGTATGGATTGCGATGATCGCTGTCTGCCGGAAAGATTTAATGTTCAGGTTGGTTGGATGCGAAAGAATCCCGACATTTGTGTTGCGGGAAGCAGCGTTCGGTTTATCGATGACAGCGGCAAGGTTTACGGTCAGAAAAACATAACATCCGAAGAACGTTTCGGACTGGCGCAAACCGTGCTTTTTTCCAGACTTGTCCACCCCTCGGTAATAATGCGCAAGGAAAAGGTGATTGCAGTCGGAGGTTACAGCTCAAATACGCTTACAACACGCGCCGAAGATTATGACCTTTGGTGTAAACTGTGCGAGCAAGGTGAAACACTTGCCAATATTCCTCAAATACTTTTTGAATACCGCGAGGACGAAAACAACATTGTCCGCCGCAAATATAAATACCGCATACAGGAATTTCGGCTTAAACGTCACTGGATATGCAGAGCCAAGCGACCGTTTTGGGAACTTGCATACGCCGTAAAACCTCTTATTGTGGGACTTATCCCATTGAATTTTTACAAAAAACTTCACAAAAGAAAAATTAAAGAATAAATCTTGATTTAAGGATGTAATATAAATGAAAATAATCAGTTGTTCAAGTTATTACGGTACCGGTTCCAGCGCAGTAACCGATTTTGTTACCGAGTTTTCTTCCGTAAAAAGTCTCGGTGAATATGAATTCCGTTTTTTGCACGATATTGACGGAATTGCCGACCTTGAATACCACCTTGTGCAAAACCACAACCGCCACAATTCCGGACATGCCTTAAAACGGTATAAAAAGCTTGTCGATTTCCACGCTGGAAGCCGCTTTGCAAAACGTTATGAGCCTTATTTCGGAAATCGTTGGAAAGAAATATCCTACAAATATATAGATTCACTTACCGATTTTTCATTTAAAGGTTGGTGGCAATACGACCTGCTTGACAAAGGTGAGGGTTACTATTACCGCAAACTGCTTATAAATAAACTTTACAAAATGACAATAGGTCGCAAAAACGAGCGGGTGCTCAATGTTTTGCCAAATGAAATCACTCTTTGCAGCCGCCCCACAAAAGAAGAATTCACTCAAAAGACAAAAGAATATTTAAACGAGCTTTTTAAGGCGGCAAACCCAGAAAACGCGCCTATGCTTATGATAGATCAGTTGCTCCCCTCCTCGGAGATATGGCGATTTTTACCGTATTTTGACGATATAAAAACCATCGTTGTGGAGCGTGACCCGCGTGACCTGTACTTGCTTGAAAAGTTCGTATGGAAAGGTTGCCTTATCCCGACGGATGATGTTGAAACTTTTTGCAAATGGTACAGATACACCCGTGCGCACCGCAAAACCGAAGTTTTCGATCCGGAACATATTATGCTTATCCGTTTTGAAGATCTTATTTATCATTACGAAGAAACCTCGGCAAAGCTGCGCGATTGGCTCGGACTTAAAGAAGATGATCACACAATGAAACTTGAAAAACTTGATCCGAGCAAATCCATTCGCAATACGCGCCTCTGGGAAAAATATGATATCGGAGGTGATCTTGATATAATAAAATCCGAACTTACCGAATACCTTTACGATTATTCCGAAGTCGAGAAAAGAGGATGACAATGAATCGCTTAAAAAATATTTTTCATCCCGAATGGTATAAGCTTATTTGTATAACGGTCTGTATTTTTGCAAGTATTCCCCTTTTCAGCAATGCAATAACCCCGTTTTTAAAAATTTTCCACCTTTATACTCTTGTTGTTCTCGCGGTTGACTTTTTCAGTGAACGCAGACTTTTCAGGAACAAGGGACGCTGGTTGCTTTTATTCTTTGTTTTGTTTTACGCCGTTACATTGATCTGCAATCTGAATCTGCTGAATTTTTCCGGCATATCCGATTTCGGTTATCTTTTTGCGGCGCTTTCCGTAGTTTATTCATACAGTGATTCCGACAAAGAAAAACCGACTAAAATCAGTGCGTTTATATGCCTTCTTCTCACAATTTGCAACGCAATCGGCATATGGATGTTTTTTACGAAGTTTTTCTATTACAACAAGCAAACCAACGCTTTTATCGGAATGTATGTTCATGAAAACCGTCTGTGCGGTGTGTGGGGAAATCCCGCCGTTCAGGGTATGACCTCTTTTATAGGCATCTGTTTGGCGCTCATCCTGTTCTTTAAAACCGAAAAAATTAAATGGCGTGTTCTCTTGAGTGCTTTTGTTGTCGTGAACTTTTTCACCATGTTGCTTTCAAATGCACGTGCAAGCATCTATTCATTTGTACTTTTATGCGCTGTTTTTGCCTTTGCTTGCTTTGTTAAAAACAAAAGAACTTTCAAACACATTGTTATTTCTGCGGCAGCATCTCTGCTGGTTGCCGTTGTTGCACTGGGAGTTTGCAAAATATCGCAATCCGGCATTTCCCTTATTGACTACGGTCACGACAAATATCTTCAAACCATTGATGAGGACTTTGGCAAGGACGATAAATATAAAAACGATAAGTACAACTTCCCGTCAATCGGTCGGTTCGATACCGGACTTAACGGGCGCGGCGAACTGTGGCAAAACGGTTTAACGCTGTTCCTTGACAAGCCGTTCTTCGGTCACGGCCTTAACAATATAAACCACGCCTTGGAACAAAACGGTATTGACCGAATGGAAATTTCCGGCAATCTCCACAATGTGTACATTGATGTGGTTGTTGCATTCGGTATTGTCGGTTTCATTTTGTTGGTACTGTTCTTTTTAATAATGTTTGGAAATGTTAAAAAAGCGCTGAAATACAACTGCGCTGACCGCTATTTTCAAATTGCGATAACCGCTGCCTGTATAGCCGGATTTATGATGTACGGTATGGTGGATTCAAGTATGATGTTTTCGATGTATCCGACCTCCCTTATATTCTGGTATATTATGGCACATCTCGCCCGTCTAACCGAACAGGAAAACCGCGAAAACGGTCATCACCGCACCGAAATTTTGCAGTTGATTGAAGAAAAATTTTTGCAAAAACGCAACCGCAATAAGAAGAGCATCTGTTTTATAAACGATTCTCTCGGTGGCGGCGGTGCAGAGCAAATACTTCTCAATGTTTCGGGCGCCATGGCTGCCAAGGGTTATGATGTCACCGTTTTAACACTGTGGGCAGACGGCGAGCTGGAATCTAAACTTGACAAGAGAGTTACTCTTAAAACCACCGACCCTTTTGATTTTAAATTTTTAAAGCGCATACAGCACTGGAT
>CAZGRC010000094.1:0-4799 GCA_964528125.1 uncultured Ruminococcus sp. | reverse complement strand
TGTATATTCCACACTGACAAGTTTCATATCAAGTCCGTGTTCCGCAACCATTTTTTCGCAAACGGCAAGTGCTTCTTTTTCTTTTTTGCGGTTTTCCTCTATTTGTGCACAGTCTGCCTCGGTGGCATAACGCACCACCGATTTAAGCGCACCGACAATACTTTCCTGCGGAACGCTGTGGTTCGCCGCCGAAACGGTTCCGAATGCAAGACCGTTCGCGGTTTCCACCATAAGTTTATCGCCTGTTTTATATTTTTTGCCGCAAGGGTCAAAATAATATGCCCTGCCCGTATCCTTGAATTTTACCGATATGACCTCTGCCATAATATGGTTATTTCACGCCTTTCCGTTAACTATTTTACAAGTCTTTTTGATTCGCAAACCGCCGCGCTGAACAAAAGCGACAGATTGATGTTTGTCTTGAGAAACTCTTGATATTTCCCGATATTTTCATACAGTGCGATCAGCGTTTGTGAACGCTTTTTGCGACTGTAATTTTCGCGCAATGCCTCTGCCGCGGCAATTTTAAGTTGAGAAAAAAACTCATCCGCTGCAACACGGTCTTTTTCAAAACTCTGCAACAGACAGAGCATATCAAACTCACTGCCGTCAAACAGGAGTTCAATAAACCGCATTGCCGCCGCCTGTGCCGGATTTTCACGACTGCCGTCAAGCACCGACAGCGCTTTCCCGATATTAGTGTCGGTCATATCGAGCGCTTTGCGCACCGAATCCGCATCAAAGTCGGTGTTGTTTGTTATATATTCGAGCGCTTCACCGTATTCCGGCACAATAAGCGTAAGCGGTGAACAACGCGAAACAACGGTTTCAAGAAGCACTGTCCGCGATTTTGCAATAAGAATGAATATCACACCCGACGGCGGTTCTTCCAACACCTTTAAAAGGGCGTTTTGCGCCTGCTCGTTCATACGGTCAGCACCGTCGATAACAAACACTCTGTGGGATGCCATATGCGGTTTGACAAAGGCATCTGCGCGAAGTGTACGTATGCGGTCAACCGTTATGTTTTTCTTACCGTCTTCGGGCAAAACATATGTTATATCGGGATGTGTACCGACCTCTTCCAAATGGCAGCCTTTGCAGATACCGCAAGGCTTTATATCGCTGTCGCAAACAGCAGCGCGGGCAATGAATGCGGCAAGCGTGTGCCTACCTGTACCGACATCGCCCTCAATAAGAATCGCGTGTGGGATTCTGTCCGAAAGTATAAAACTTTCAACAGCGCGATTCGCGGTATCATTTCCCGCAAGAGGAGGAATCATAACACAAAACCGACCTTTTTCATTGCCTTGAAATATGTTTTCCGTGCAACGTGTTCCGCCTTTTCTGCACCGTCGCGGTAAAGGCGTTCGAGTTCCGCCTTGTCGGTGATTATTTTGTCATAACGCGCTTTAATCGGCGCAAGTTCGTCGGCAACCGCTTCGCCAACTGCCATTTTAAAATCGCCGTAGCCCTTGCCGTCAAATTCGCGTTCGATTTCTTCGGCGGATTTACCCGTAACGGCACTGTATATGCCGATAAGATTTGAAATTCCGGGCTGTGTATCACTCAGACGCACGCAACCCTCACTGTCCGTTATCGCGCGTTTAAATTTACGTATCACGGTGTCGCGGTCATCAAGTATTGCCACCCATGCGTTGGCATTTTCATCCGATTTAGACATTTTCTTAGTGGGATCCTGCAGTGACATAACCCTTGCACCGATCTTCGGAATATACGGTTCCGGCACTTTGAAAACGTCGCCGTAAATGCGGTTGAATCTCACCGCGATATCGCGGGCAATTTCAAGATGTTGTTTTTGGTCTGCGCCGACAGGCACAAAATCGGGCTTGTAAAGAAGTATATCCGCCGCCATAAGTGTGGGATATGCAAAAAGCCCCACATTAACATTGTCGGCGTGCTTTGCCGATTTATCCTTAAACTGTGTCATTCTGGAAAGCTCTCCGAACTGTGTATAACAAGACAGCAACCACGAAAGCGCCGAATGTTCCGGCACGTGCGACTGTATAAACAGTGTGGATTTTTCCGGATCAAGCCCCAATGCCAAAAGCAGGGCATATGTTGAATATATCTGCGCGCGCAATTTTGCGGGTTCCTGTCTTACGGTTATGGCGTGAAGATCAGCCACCGCATAGGTGCAATCGAATTCTTCTTGCATATTAAGCCAGTTTTTGAGTGCTCCGAGATAGTTTCCGAGGGTGAGCATACCGCTTGGCTGTATACAGCTGAGCACGGTTTTCTTTTGAGATTGTTCACACATAATACAGTAACTTCCTTTCGGTATGATTATATCATTTTTGATTATACCATACTTCAAATAAAAATACAAAGATTATTTTTGTTTTTATTAAGTCGGTGGATTGCATACAAATTTTTGTATGCAATCCGAAACAAAAAATATGCCGTTCTCCTCGGTTGAAGAAAGGCATATTCATCATAATAAAAGTTAATCGAACCGTTATGTTTTGAGCATTTTCTTAATTCGCGGATGCAACCGCATTATATATAGCGCCGCCATTCGCGATACGGCGATATCGTAAAGCAAAAAAACAACATTTGCCGAAACAAGCAATATATATGCGCCGTATTTGCCGAGTTCTCCGAAATCGGCAAAAGAGATATCGAAAAGCAGTGCCAGTCCCCAATAAACAGCTAAAACCGCGGCATTGAATACGGCAAACTTAAGCACCCATTCGAGAGCGGGTTTACGCAGGCGTTCAAGTGCGGCTTTAAGTATCGGATAATATCCGAAAAAGAAAACATACATCAGTTTGGCTTCGGTTTCGGCAAAAATCATTACAAGTGCCGCACTTGCGAAATATGCGCAGACTGCCCATCTAAGATTTATTTCTATGACCAAAATTATCATAAAAAGCCCCGCAACCGCAGGTATGGCGTATGTTAAATAGGGAAAGTATGAAAGCAACATAAACGCGGTGGAAAGTGCCGCGATAATGCCGCAAAGTGCAGTTTTTGCATTGGTTTTCATATCAGGTTATCGCCTCTGTTACAATGACTGATATTTTCATTCAAACGAAATTTGCATCAGCAACACGAAATAAGGTCGCCGCCCATACATTCACAGCAACAGTCGGCACAAATAAGACCGGAGCAGACATCACAACTATTGCAATTCCCGCTGCCACCCATTGTGCGATAAGGGTTGTTATACTGGCGCTGGCTTTGATGCTGTGCGTTATTAAGGGCATTGCGGTATTCCTGATTGCCGGGTTCCATTCGGCTTGCAGTGGCAAAGCTTGTATAGGCCTGATCAAACCAACCGCGACGGTAGAGCACTGTGCCGTTAAGAAAATACCATTCGGCATTTCTTGCCTGCGGAGGTACACCGTCAAGCACCTCCTGCGCCTGTTCAAGTCGGTTTTGGTTTATAAGCGAGCGCACTTCGGGAAAAGAAGTGCTTCCGCTTGAAGAATAACGGTTGCCCGAGCCCGATGAAGCACCGCGGCGCTCGTTCATAATTGCATCGTAGGCATCGTTAATTTCTTTCATTTTTTCGCTTGCAAGGTCGCTCAGCGGATTATCGACATAGTTGTCTGGATGATACTTGCGTGCCATTTCACGGTAGGCATTTTTAACCTGTTCGTCGGTAGCATTGCGTGAAATTCCAAGCACGGAATACGGGTCGTTCATTTGTTTAACTCCTTTATAAAGGTATCTTCAAGTCCCAGATATATTATGTTTCCAAGTATATCACGGTATTTTTTAATGTCAAGCAATTCAAATGCCTTTGCGGCTTCGTTAATGCAGAAATACAGTTGTCCGCGCACTCGGTTTGCGGCATATTCTCTCGGATTTTCGTTGCATTCGGATTTCATCACATTATATGAACCGCTTTTTATATCGTCCTCAAGGTCACAGGCGGCATCAAGCAGATATATATACCGCCCGATACAGTAACCCAATCGTGAAAGAACACGTTTTTGTGCGAGATTTTCACTACAAAAGGAAAGAATTTCCGACATTACGGCGGCGGTAGGATCGGCGGCGCGGTCAAGTTCTGTGCAACCGTCGTTTTCAAGAGCATTTTGTGCCGAAACATATGCCCTTGCCGCATTTTCGATTTCGGGATATTTTTTCGCAGCCCTTTTGTGGGCGCTTGAAAAAATCGGTCGCATTATGATATAACCCAGTTTTTTAAATCCCTTTTCGTCGTGCGTGTTGTCGAGAATTTTGTAATAAAGCAGAATCATCGCGGCGGCGGCGGGCATATCAACAGCACTGTCGTTTTTGCAGTAGTTGCATTTTTTCAGCGGATTAAAGGCACAACGCTTACGTTCAAATCCGTCACACCCACTTTGAAGTGACATATTGAGCAATGCCAAAAAGGTAAAATCATAACTGAGGGTCATACGGGCAACGGGACCGTAACTTTTTCCCAACTTGCGGCAAAGCGAGCAGTAAACCGCTTTGTAGGTTTCATATTCCCGAACACGAAGTTCGGGTTTTGCCGCTCTTATATAACCAAACACTGCTCTTCACCTCAATATTGATTTTAACAGTAAAGATGTGTCGATTGGTGAATAATGTGTAAATTTAAAATGTGCAAATGCGCTTTAAAGCAATTTTTTAAGGAATTGTCCGGTATACGATTTTTCGCATCCGCAGATTTTTTCGGGTGTTCCGCTGAAAACAAGATTTCCGCCGCGGTCACCGCCTTCGGGACCGAGATCGATAATATGGTCGGCGGTTTTTATTACATCAAGATTGTGCTCGATAACAATAACGGTGTTTCCACCATCAACAATGCGCTGTAAAAC
>CAZGRC010000093.1:0-4807 GCA_964528125.1 uncultured Ruminococcus sp. | reverse complement strand
GCAGCAGCAGCCAATGTTATCATATGAAGCGGTGTGATATTAAATGTCTGTCCGAAAGAGGATGATGCAAGTTCAATGGTTCCCATTTTATCTTCACTGTGGTAGTTTGAACCCGCTTCACCGGGAAGATCTATTCCTGTTTTTTCGGTAAGACCGAACGCTTCAAAATATTTATTGAACGTGCGAATGCCGATAAGTTGACCTATCTGTATAAATGCGGGGTTACAGGAATTTGCCATTGCCTGAGCAAGATTCTGTATTCCGTGACCTATCCTTTTGTGGCAGTGATAAGCATTACCCGCAACCGTGAAGACATAGTTACAGCCGAAACTGCTTTTCTCGCTTATAAGCTTTTCTTCAAGCGCCGTTGCGGCGGTGAATATCTTGAAAACCGAACCTGGTTCATATGTATCCGACACCGCTTTATTACGCCACTGTCGGTTTAAAAGTTCGGTGCGAAGTTTACTGCGTTCTTCTTCGTTGGCAACCGCCTCAACCTTTGCCTGATCCGCATCCGATAGGGTGAACGGCGAATTCGGGTTAAAATCACCGCTTACAGCCATTGCAAGCACGGCACCGGTGTTTACGTTCATAACGATAACAGCACCGCGTTCGGCAACCTGTTCGCTTTCGACTGCCGCATCAAGATATTTTTCGCAGGCATACTGTACATACGAATCTATTGTAAGCACCAAGGAACTGCCCTTTGTTGCTTCCTCAACCTTTTCGTATGTAAAGCGCATATTCGTGCCCTTGGCATTTTTGGCGGCAACAACACGCCCCGCAATGCCGGTGAGTTCGTTGTCGTAATAACTTTCAAGTCCCGCAAGTCCCTGATTGTCGTCACCGACAAATCCGAGCACCGTGGAAGCAAGCGTTTGATTGGGATAATAACGCTTGGTTGTCTCATCAAGTCCGACATACTGTGTCATTTTAAGGTCTTTATTATCAACAATAAACTGACGCACCTTATCTGCAATGTCTTTTTCAACCTTCTTTTTTACAATAACATAGTAGGTCTTTTGCTTGGTCTTGGCATAAATATCTTCCGCATCCATTTCAAGTATAGGTGCCAGACCGTCGGCAATTGCATTGCGCAAAGTTTCGGCTTCATCATTATCGAGTTTGGCAATTCCGTTAGGGGTGATATAAACCGTCCACGCGGTCGAGCTTGTTGCAAGAACCTTCATATTGCTGTCGTATATATCGCCGCGCGGTGCCGAAACAAGGTTATCGTAAAGTTGCTGTTCGGAAGCTTCACGCTGATATTTTTCACCGTCAACCACCATTATTTTAACAAGGCTCGCCCCCGAAACAAGAGTCAAAGCCAAAACGATTACCAACATAACCGAAATTATTCTTATCAGCATTTGCCTATTGGGTTTTACAGACACAAACAGCACCTCCCGTACGCAGTGAACGGGACACGCCCGTTCAGTTCGCCTTTACTATGCCCGAAAACGAGAGTTAATTTTTTAACTCTCGTTCTATTATATAAATAATACTTATAAAATTCAACCGATATACCTGTTTAGGAATAATTTTCCTGTGTTTCGCTGACGGTTTTGCCGTCACCCGTCACAGCGGAATTACGGTCATTAACCCTTATATACTTAACCTGCGACTTGTCCATTTTGTGCATACCCATTTCGGTTGCTTCAAGTTCGATATTTGAATATGTTATACGCTGTTCAAGTTCCATTTCAAGTCCGGTTTTTTCACCGTCAAGCGTATTTATCTCCTTCTGAACATCATTTATAAGCGAATTTACTTCGTTAATGCGAATTCGCATATAAATATTTCCGCATAGTGCCGCAAGAACGAAAAATGCACTCATTACGGCGAAAACGGAAACCGACATCGGTTTTGCCGCAGCACGCACCCTTGCGCGTTTTTTCTTTTGCGCTATGGGTAATTTTATTATATTGTCTTCTTCACCTCTTTGCGTTTTCCGCTTTGGCATAAACATATCAAAATCATAGGCAAGGCTATCATTATAATATTTCATATTATCCATTACGCATTCTCCAAATCGTTATTTTTTATTACAGTCCTCAGTTTCGCACTTCTGCTTCTGGGATTAAGTTCAAGTTCTTCGGCACCCGCCGTTATCGGCTTGCGGTTTTTAAGATGCCCGCGCGGTTTTTTGCCGCATACGCATATCGGTATATCGGGGGGACAGGTACAGCCGGTACAGTAATCTTTGAAGCGCTGTTTTACAATGCGGTCTTCCAAAGAATGAAAGGTTATAACCGAAAGCACACCGTTCGGTGAAAGCAATTCAAACGCCCTGTCAAGTGATTCGGAAAGAATTTCAAGTTCTCCGTTCACCGCAATGCGAAGTGCCTGAAAACATTTTCTTGCGGGATGTCCGTCGCGCCTTGCGGCAGCGGGCACTGCCTGTGCGATAATATCAGCCAACTGCCCCGTGGTTTCTATCGGAGACTTGTCCCTTATATCAACTATTTTGCCTGCTATTTTGAAAGCGAATTTTTCTTCGCCGTAATCCCTGAAAACACGGGTGAGCTCATCACGGCTCAAACCGTTTACAAGCTCGGCGGCAGTTACTCCGCTTTGGCTCATACGCATATCGAGCGGCGCATCTTTGTGATATGAAAAACCGCGTTCTCCGTTATCCAACTGATAAGAAGATACCCCGAGGTCGAGGAGTATACCGTCTGCCTTTTCAACTCCCTGTGATTTGAGCAGACTGTCCATATCGCAAAAATTTCCGCTGAGCACCGTCGCCGGAAGTCCCGAAAGCCTTTCGGTTGCGACCTTAACCGCATCGGGGTCACGGTCTATAGCATACAAATGCCCTGTTGTCAGCCGTTTTGCGATTTCTTTTGAATGACCCGCACCGCCCGCAGTGCCGTCAACATATATCCCGTCGGATTTAATGCAGAGCGAATCGAGCGTTTCTCTCAGCATAACCGAAATATGTTTGAATTCCATTACAATTCCAATCCCAGTACAATGTCTGCAATAGATTCGGGCGTGTATTCGGCATTTTCCGCCTGCCAAAGTTCGGTATTCCAAAGTTCAAGATTTGTGTCCATACCGATTATATGTGCTTCGCCCTCGAGTTGAGCATATTCGCGAAGAACGGCGGGAATCAGTATTCTTCCCTGCGAGTCAAATTCAACGTTAAAAGCACCGTCATAAAGAAAACGTTTAACCACACTGGATTTAGCCGACGGCAACATACCGATTTTCGCGACCAATGCCTCCCACTGCGGCTGTGAATAAACACAAAGACAACGTTTACCGTAGATACCGCGACATATCATAAAACTTTCTCCGAGTTCGTCGCGGAACTTTGCGGGGATGAAAACCCTGCCTTTTTTATCGATATTATGTTGATAGCCGCCGTAAAGCATCGGATTTTCACCTCGTTTTCTCCACTTTAAAACACTTTAATGGTTTTTCGCTACACTTTCCACCACTATTTAGGATTATACCGCCACATTTTTGAAAAATCAAGACTTTTTTTACTGTTTTTTTATGCTCTTGTGGTGTACTTTGGCAGAACTACAATATATTGTGGTTCGATAAAAGTTATTACAATTTTGTAACAATCAGGCAATATATAATGTATATATCTATGTTGCAAAAAATCACATTTTTTAACTTTTTTCGATAGAAAATCCGAAAAAACAAAATTAACTATTGACAAAACACCTTGTTTAGTGGGATAATAATATGAACTATTGTGGCAGTTCTATGCGCTGTCACACCGAAGCCCTGCTTTTTGCGGCTTAAAAAATGTATTTGGTGGTACTGTATGCGTGTCATAACGGGAACGGCGCGCGGCAAGCAGCTGATTACCGTATCAGGCGATGAGCTTGTCCGCCCAACATCCGAAAAGGTAAAAGAAGCTATTTTCAGCTCAATTCAGTTTGATATCGAAGGCAGACGTGTCCTTGATTTGTTCGCAGGTTGCGGACAGTTGGGCATTGAAGCATTAAGCCGCGGTGCCGAAAGTGCGGTGTTTGTCGATGCTTCCGACGTTTCTCTGAGGGTTGTCAAAAACAACATCGAAGCAACCGGCTTTTCAGATGTTGCGCGCGTGGTGCGCAGTGACTATTCCCTGTTTTTGTCGCGCTGTGGCGAGCGTTTTGACATTGCTTTTCTCGATCCGCCTTACCATGCGAAAATTCTTGAAAAGGCGCTCGGTGACGTTTGCCCTCTTATGAGCGATTACGGCATTATAATATGCGAGCAACCTTCCGACGTTTCACTGCCGCAGGAAATCGGCGGTTTTGCGATAAACCGCAGTTACCGTTACGGTAAAACGGCAGTCACCGTCTACAGAAAAGGAGGAAACCCGTGAAAAACAGCATTGCCATATGCCCCGGAAGTTTCGATCCGATAACACTCGGGCATCTTGACATTATCCGCCGTGCGGCAACTATGTTTGATAAACTCATTGTCGTTGTAATGACGAATGCCAAAAAGACAAGCCTTTTCACACCCGAAGAACGCCGCGACCTGATACTGAAAACGGTTTGCGATATTCCAAATGTTGATGTTGACTTTTATGACGGTCTTTTGGCGGATTACGCAAAAAAGCGCGGTGCTTGTGCAATAATCAAGGGTTTACGCGCCATGTCCGATTTTGAATATGAATTTCAAATGGCGCTTACCAATAAAAAACTCAATCCACAGGTTGAAACGCTGTTTCTTACGACCAGCGCGGAAAATATGTATTTGAGTTCCAGCATGGTTAAACAAATCGCCGGAATGGGCGGAGATATAACAAGTTTTGTCCCCGCCGAAATTCACGATGACATCGTGAAAAGGATAC
>CAZGRC010000092.1:0-4921 GCA_964528125.1 uncultured Ruminococcus sp. | reverse complement strand
GCATACATTTATCGTCAAAGTGGTATTCCGCGGTTTCAAGCACCATTCTTTCAAGTTCTATGAGTCGCCGCGATTTGGTATCAAACATAAGACGGTTGATCTCCGCCGCATCTATATTGTATTCATAAAGCTGTGCCGCTATCATATGAGTTTTGGCGGTAACGCACGAATATTTAAAACATCCCGTGTCGGTGGCAATGCCGGTATAAAGAGCTTTTGCCGTAATATCGTTGATGTTTACGCGCATAAGCACCAAAAGTTCAAAAATTATTTCCGCCGTTGCGGAAGCAAAGGCATCGAGATAAAGATTTTTTGCATAGTGTGTGTTGGAAATGTGATGGTCAATCGTAAGTTCAACACAGTCACCGAACTCTTCGCAAAGCGAACCGAGCAATCTTTTATCGGCAACATCAACCGCAATAACCGTGGCATCATTTCGGTTTATGTGATCGGTTTCATGAACAAAATAGTTGTATTTTTTCGGGATAAGATCTCCGCATATTACCGATGCCCTCTTGCCGATTTCTTTAAGCCCGTAATACAGGGCATAGGCGGCGCCGAGGGTATCACCGTCGGGAGATGCGTGTGTGAGAATAACAAAATTATCGTGTTTTTTAAGAAAACGTGCCGTTTGTTTCAGCGTCAGTTCGCGACAAGCGTTGTCATTTCTCTTTTTCACGCCGATATCCCTCCTTTCGCGTACACAGAATATTTAATCAAAATTTTCTATTATTTTGGATATACGGGCGCTTCTGATGATAGAATCATCTGCAATAAATCTAAGTTCGGGAATCTTGCGCAGTTTAAGCGCACGACCGAGTTCGCGACGAAGATAGCCCGCCGCGCTTTTGTTGAGCGCCTTTACCGATTCTTCGGTGACCTGCTCGCCCTCAATGGCGCTTACATAAACACCGGCATAAGACATATCACCCGAAACATCGATTTTTACTATGCTCAGCATCTTACTGACACGCGGGTCTTTGACATCGCGTAACAGCAATGCGAGCGCATTTTTTATATCGGAAGAAACGCGGTCTATTTTAAATCCAGCCATCAGTCTCTGTACTCCTCCATAATAAACGCTTCAAATACGTCGCCTTCCTTGATATCACCGAATTTTTCAAGACCTATACCGCATTCATATCCCTGAGCGACTTCCTTAACATCGTCCTTAAAGCGGCGAAGCGATGCAATGGCATCTTCTGCAACAATAATACCGTCGCGGACAACACGTATTTTACAGGCGCGGGTGATTTTACCCGATGTCACATAACTGCCCGCAATGGTTCCGACATTGGAAATTTTATAGGTATCACGAACCTCGACCGTACCGAGAATATTTTCATGGTATTTCGGTGCCAGCATACCTTTCATTGCCGCTTCGATTTCTTCAATGCAATCATAAATCACGCGGTACATACGAATGTCAACGCCGTCACGCTCTGCGGCATCCTTTGCAACCGAATCGGGACGGACATTAAAGCCGACAATAATCGCGCCGGATGTCTGGGCAAGCATAACATCCGATTCATTGACTGCACCGACACCGCCGTGTATAACATTTACACGTACCTCATCGTTTGAAAGCTTTACAAGGCTTTCACGAACCGCTTCAACACTGCCTTGAACATCTGCCTTTACAATGATATTCAACTCTTTAAGATCACCTTCGCTGAGTTGACTGAACAGGTTGTCAAGTGTTACCTTCTGACGGGCGTTGAATTCGTCGTTCTTTGCCTTTTCCTTGCGCTGTTCAACCAATTCACGTGCAAGGCGTTCATCCGATACGGCATCAAATCCGTCACCGGCGCTGGGTGCTTCGTCAAGACCCGTGATTTCAACAGGCACCGACGGTCCCGCATCTTTAACGTTTTTGCCGTTTTCATCAACCATTGTGCGCACACGTCCGACCGATGTACCCGCAACGATTATATCACCGCTGTGAAGAGTACCGTTCTGTACAAGCAGTGTTGCCACGGGGCCGCGACCTTTATCAAGGCGTGCTTCAATAACAACACCCTTTGCTTTGCGGTCGGGATTGGCTTTAAGTTCCTGCATTTCGGCAACAAGAAGAACATTTTCAAGCAGATTATCAATGCCCATATGTGTCTTTGCGGATACGGGTACGCAGATAACATCGCCGCCCCATTCTTCGGGAACAAGTGAATGTTCGGTAAGTTGCTGAAGTATTCTGTCGGGGTTAGCCTCGGGTTTATCCATTTTATTTATGGCAACGATTATCTGAACATTGGCAGCCTTAGCGTGATTTATTGCCTCAATGGTTTGGGGCATAATACCGTCATCTGCGGCAACAACCAAAATTGCGATATCCGTTGCCATGGCGCCGCGCTGACGCATAGATGTGAATGCTGCGTGTCCCGGTGTGTCGAGGAATGTTATATCTTGTCCGTTGCAGTTTACGCGATATGCGCCGATATGCTGTGTGATTCCGCCGGCTTCGGTATCGGTAACGGCGGTGTTACGTATAGCATCCAAGAGGGATGTTTTACCGTGGTCAACGTGACCCATAACAACAACGATGGGACTTCTGGGTTTAAGATCTTCGGCATTGTCCTCGTTTACATCCATAATCTTTTCTTCAATGGTAACAACAACGGCTCGCTGAATTTTAGCACCCATTTCGGTAACGACAATCTCGGCTGTATCATAGTCGATAACCTGATTTACAGTCGCCATCATACCGAGTTTCATAAGCTCTTTGATTACCTCTGCGGCAGTCTTTTTCATGGCTGCGGCAAGTTCACCGACGGTTATTTCTTCACCGACGGTTACCGTAATGGGAGTTTTCTTAATGCGTTCAAGTTGCATTCTTCTGAGTTTATCCGCCTCGGTTTCGCGCTTTGCACCCTGCGGACGGCGATAATCCTGTGATTTTTGTTTTATCTTCTGTTTGCGGGTGAAATTGTCGCGCATGGTGTTTGCGGGTGCAATGGTTTCGTATTTTTCGTTATACTTGTCAATATTTACATTTGAAGTACGCGTGTCGATAATACGGCGCTCAACGGGACCGCGATTAGGTGCTTCGCCCTTAACTTTTTCTTTTTTGGGCGGTGTCACAGGCGGAACGGAATCGGCGGGCTTTTCTGTCTTTTCCGGCTTTTTATCCTTTTCTTTCTTGCTTTCGGGCTTTTTCTCTTCCGATTTCTTTGCTTCGGGTTTCTTTTCCTCTGCCTTTTTGTTTTCGAGCTTCTTTTCTTTGGCTGTTTCAACCTTTTCGGATTTTACGGGTTCGGATTTCTTTTCTTCTGCTGCAATTTCGGGTTTTCCCGTCTTTTCGACCTTCTTTTTCGGAGCTTTTTCCGTTTTTTCGGGCTTTGCCGCTTTTTCTTCGGCAGGTGCTTCGCCTGCCGCCGCTGCTGCTGCTTTCAGTTGTTCGAGAATCGCCATCTGGTCTGCAAGTTTTTTATCCTTTGCATCACGGCGTTCCTTTTGTGCCTTGGCTTTGGCTTCGGCACCGGTGGAAAAATATTCGTCAAAACTCTTGACACTGTGTTTTTTTGTAAGTGCGTCGAAAACCATTGCAATTTCGTTTTCAACAAGCGCTGTGCCCGACTTTTTCTCCTCACCGGTAATTTCCTTTACAAGGGCAATTATATCTTTGGATGTAAGCCCGAAATCCTTTGCTAAATCACTGATTTTATATTTGTTTGTCATTAAGCATTTCCTCCCTGTGTCAAAGCGTTTTTCATTGCTTTTGCGAATGAACTGTCTGCAATCGAAATTATTCCGCATTTTCGTCCGACAGCATTCGATACGGCTTGTATATCATAATCACCGAGAATAATTACTTCGGCGTTGAATTTTGAGCAGTGGTACGCGATTTCCTTTTTGCTTTTGTCCGAAATATCGCAACACACCAAAACCAGTACGGCTTTATTTGAATACACCGACGAAACTGCGGCGTTCATCCCGTAGAAAAGTTTTCCCGCCTTTGCGGCAAAACCGAGAAGTGTGAGAAACTTATTGTTCAAAGTTTTCAAACTCCTTTTCCAGTCTTTCGTATATTTCCGTGGCGACATTCATTTCAAACGCGCGCGCCAACGCATTGGATTTTTCTGCGCGTTTAAGGCATTCCGGATTTTTACAAAGATATGCACCGCGCCCGTTTGCGCGACCCGCAGTGTCAAGTTTAATTTCGCCGTCGGGCGTTTTTACCACCCTTATAAGCTCGGCTTTCGGATGCATTTCGCGACAGCCCGTACACATACGCATAGGTATTTTTTTTACAGCCAACCTGATTCTTCCTTTCGGGGGAATATTTTACTCACCGAAGTATCCGCTTTCGGGATGGATATCTATTTTCCAGCCTGTAAGTTTGGCGGCCAGACGTACATTCTGACCCTTGTTGCCTATAGCAAGCGACAACTGTGCTTCGGGAACACTTACCTTGCATATGCGGGGTTCGGTACTCTCAATTTCAACCGAAGTAACCTTTGCGGGTGAAAGTGCTTCGCTTATGAAAGCCACGGGGTCTTCACTGTAACGAACAATATCGATTTTTTCGCCGGCAAGTTCTTCGACAATCTTGTTTACACGCGCGCCTTTAGGTCCTATGCAGGCACCGATGGCGTCGATCTCGCTGTTTTCGGACCAAACGGCAATCTTGGTTCTGGAACCCGCCTGACGTGAAATAGCTTTGATTTCTATGGTGCCGTCATAAATTTCGGGAACCTCGGTTTCAAAAAGGCGTTTTACAAGACCGGGATGTGTGCGCGAGAGCATAACGCGCGGTCCGCGCTCGGTCTCTTTTACATCCACCACATAAACCTTTATATGGTCACCTTCGCAAAGAACCTCGTCCGGAACCTGTTCAAGTTTCGGAAGGGTAGCTTCGCTGTGACCGATTGTAAGCATTGCGTTGCCGGTTTTGGGATCAATGCGCTGAACAACCGCTGTAACC
>CAZGRC010000091.1:0-4933 GCA_964528125.1 uncultured Ruminococcus sp. | reverse complement strand
GTATAAGCCATACCGCCGCCGATGATAAGTGTATCTGCCTTGGTGAGAAGATTTTCGATAACGGGAAGTTTGCTGTCAACCTTGGCACCGCCGAGGATGCAAACGAAAGGACGAACGGGGTTTTCAACCGCTTCACCGAGGTATTTGAGTTCTTTGCCGATAAGATAACCGGCAACGGCTTCCTTAACGTGGGAAACAACGCCTACCGTAGAGCAGTGCGCGCGGTGTGCGGTGCCGAAAGCATCATTTACGAATATATCGGCAAGCGAACCGAGTTCTGCCGAGAATGCTTCGCCGTTTTTGGTTTCTTCCGCACGGTAGCGGGTGTTTTCGAGAAGTACAACATCGCCGTCCTGCATTGCTGCCACAGCGGCTTTTGCGTTTTCGCCCACAACATTATCGTCTGCTGCGAAAACAACCTCTTTGCCGAGCTTTTCGCTGAGTGCCTTTGCAACGGGAGCAAGGGAAAGTTCGGGCTTGGGTTCACCCTTCGGCTTGCCGAGATGTGAGCAAAGAATTACTTTGCCGCCGTCGGCAATAAGTTTTTTAATTGTGGGAAGTGCCGCATTGATACGGTTTTCGTCGGTGATAACGCCGTCTTTGAGCGGAACGTTAAAATCACAACGAACAAGCACCTTCTGACCTTTTACATTGATGTCATCCACTGTTTTTTTGTTTAGTGCGTTCATTTGAAAACTTCCTTTCGATATTAGGTTTTAAAAAAATAGATTGACAAACTTTTGACAATGTATTTTGACAACATATATATTTTACCACATTCGGCGTTTTTTTCAATATGTTTTTTAAAAAAATTATTCGCTGTCTTCCCAACTATAATTATGCAACTGTCCGAAATTTTGAAGTTCGGGATAGTTCCACTGTCTTAAAACTTCATAAACGGCAATTGCCACCGAGTTTGAAAGGTTAAGACTTCTTATGCCGCCTGCCATGGGTATGCGCACGCAACTGTCGGGGTTTTGAAGCAAAAGTTCTTCGGGCAGACCGCGCGTTTCTTTGCCGAAAACAAGATAGGCACCGTCGGGATATTCGGCATCTGAATGTGTGCAGCGACCCTTTGTCGAATAAAAGAAAAACGGTCCTTTGTTTTTTGAAAAGAATTCCTCAAGGCTGTCATAGTATGTTATGTCAAGGTATTGCCAGTAATCGAGCCCCGCACGTTTGAGCTTTTTATCGTCGATTTTAAAACCCATAGGTCCGACAAGGTGAAGCCGAGCACCCGTGGCAGCACACGTGCGTGCGACATTTCCGGTGTTTTGCGGTATTTCGGGCTCCACCATAACAATGTTTATAATCATATTTATCACCGATATTATTATATCGTTTCCAAATAATACTTGTCAAGTGGATAAATTTATTGTATAATAACATAAATTGTTTACAGTGACTGCTCAAAGTCATGGAACAAGTGAAACTTTCGGCATTTTGCAACTGCCGATTGTGCCAGCGACGCGGTTGAAAGGAACGTTCAAAAATGAAAAAACATATAGGTATTCTGAAACGTGTTGATCAGATAGAGGAAAAATACGGAATCAAATATGCCGCCCCCACGGGCAAACTTTTTAAAGGGTTGCGTATATTTTATACGCTTGCGTGGATTTATACGCTCGGTATAAATCTTTTGTGTTTTGCGGGGTATATGCTGCGTCTTGATTACAACCGTGAAAATCTTGATGTTCAGCGCATCTGTAACGAATTGTGGCTTATAGGAATATGCACGGCTTTGCTTACGGTCGGTTTTGTGCTTATGCACACACGAATTAAGTGGTTGGGACTTGGAATAAGTATTCCTCCCATACCGTTTTTGGTTGTGAATTTTGCGCAAGGACTTAAAGACGATTTCGGATTTTGGGGACTTAATCCCAAATATTATTGGAGACATTTTGCACCGTTGGTGATTATGTTTATATTGCTTGTGTGGATGCTGGTTATATATATCCGTTGGATTTGCAAGAAAAACTCACAATACAGGCGTATTACCGAAAATCTTTACAACACATACCGTTTGTCGATTGAAGATGATTCAAACCGAATAACCGAAGAACAGTGGGAAGAATTTCTTGAAAATTATGATCCGCGCGTGCGCGATTACAAAAAACAGTTTGCACTGCAAACCGAAGAAAACAATACGGCTGAAAGCGAGGAAAATGTCGAATGATTTGGCACAGCTCCGAAATAAGCGAGGTTTTGGCCGAACTGTCGGTTGATGAAAAAAAAGGACTTCACAACGGCGTTGCCGATATGCGCCTTGAGCAGTACGGATATAATAAGATAACCAATATCGAAAAACCGACCTTTCGCCGCAGATTACTGTCGCAACTTAGCAACCGTTACGTATATGCGCTTGTTGCGGTGGCAATCGTTTCGTTTGTGCTTTCGCTTATATATAAAAGCGGGAATTATTTTTCACCTTTTCTGATAATCTTGATTGTTATCGCCAATGCCTTTATAAGTGCATTGAATCTTTACCGAAGCGATAACGCGCTCAGTTCTCTCAAAAGCATTTCAAATCCTTCGGCAACCGTTGTACGCGACGGTATAACCATGCAGATACCGTCCGATGAATTGGTGCCGGGGGATATAATCCTGCTTAAAGAAGGGGATTATATTACCGCCGATGCCCGCATTATCGAGGAAAACGGTTTTCGGTGTAACGAAACGGCGGTAACAGGAGAAACCGTACCTGCCGAAAAACGCGCAAATGTTGTGGTTGAGGATATATCATCGATAGAAAAGCGCGTTAATATGGTCTATTCGGGGTGCAGTGTTGTTCACGGCACCGCGCGCGCCGTTGTTGTGGAAACGGGGCTCAACACCGAAATCGGCAGAACATCGGCAATTATTCAGCAGACGGGTGAGGACAAGCTCCCGATGCAAAAGGGTCTGGATGAGGCCGGCAAGATTGTAAATATTGTTATTCTTGCGGTTTGCGTTATTTTCTTTGTGCTGGGGCTTGTACACAACTTTACGGTAAAACCGTTTGCCGCAATGACTGTACGGATTTTGCTTGATACCGTGGCACTTGCGGTGGCGGCAATACCCGAGGGTCTTCCCGCGATATCGGCAATAGTTATTGCGCGCGGTATACAGCGAATAATAAAAGACAATATCATAATCAAGAATACCCATTCGGTTGAAACACTTGGAAAAACCACCGTTATATGCACCGACAAAACGGGTATTCTCACCCGAAATAAAATGGTTTTAAACCGTATTTTCGACGGCGATAAAATTACCGATCTTTCAAAAGATAGTTTGGATGAAAAAACGTCGATGGTGCTCAGTCTTGCCGCCGCCTGTACCACGCTTGACAATGATGCCACTGAAGCAACCATTGAACGCGCCTGTGTAAAATATAATTCACAGTCGCTTACGGATATTGAAAATATCTTCCCGCGAATGGGCGTTATTCCGTTTGACAGTGAACGTAAAACAATGACCACCGTAAATATGGTGAACGGAAGACCGATGGCGATTGTCAAGGGAGCACCGGAAATTGTTGTGCCGAAATGTGTCGGCTGTGACAGCAAAAAAATACTGGCGCTTAATGACGAGCTTGCGGCGGAGGCGTTGCGTGTTATATGCATTGCCGTAAGACCTCTTGACGAAATACCCTCCGACCCGACACCCGATTCGGTCGAGTGCGAACTCACATTTGTGGGACTTCTCGGTTTGATTGACCTGACTCGCCCCGAAGCCGTAGAGGGAATAAAGATTTGTGACGGTGCCGGAATACGCACCGTGATGATAACGGGTGACAATTTTATTACCGCCAAAGCGGTTGCCGAGCAACTCGGAATAATGCGTGACGGAACAGAAGCAATCAACGGAACGCAACTTGCCGAAATGTCGGATGAAGAACTGTATAACAATATTGAAAAATATTCGGTTTATGCAAGGGTTACACCGAGTGATAAACTGCGTATACTCACTGCATGGCAAAAAAAGGGCGAAATTGTTACGGTGACGGGTGACAGCGTTGCCGACCAAGAAGCGCTTGCAGCTGCCGATATCGGTTGTGCAATCGGAAAAACCGGCGCCGATGTTGCCAAGGGAAGTGCGGATATTATTATCGGGAACAACAGTTTCGCATCTATTGTAGATGCTATTCGGGAAAGCCGCGGATTGTTTGCCAATATTAAAAAGTCGGCGTGCTATCTGCTCGGCTGTAATATAGCGGAGGTGCTGGTGTATCTTGTGACGGCGCTGTTTATCGGCAAAGCTCCGCTTACGGCGGTACAGTTGCTGTGGATAAATCTGCTTACCGACTGCGCACCCGCGATATCGCTCAGCATTGAAAAAGCCGAGGATTCCGTTATGCACGGTCGGGCATCGGCGCTGACGGGCGGCAAGCTCTTTGACTGGAAGAATGTAATTGATATTGCGATACAGGCGGTTTATATGGCGGTTATAACTCTGGTTGCAAACATTATAGGCGGCGGTACGTTGGGTACGACTATGGCGTTTACAACGCTTGGAATGTCGCAAATATTCCATTCCTATAACATCCGCACAGAGAGGTCTATCTTTAAGTCAAACCCGTTTGCAAACAAATTTATGCTTTATTCTACCGTAATAACGCTTTTTGTGATTATGTTCCTCATTTTCACACCTGTGGGAGTTGTCTTCGGGCTTACAATACCCGATTTTTGGCACTTTGCGATAAGCGTTATACTGGCGATTTCAATAGTGCCGCTTTGCGAAGTTCAAAAGTATTTTTTCGGATGCAAAAAAAAATTAAAAAATTTTAAAAAAAGTGTTGACAAATTTAAAATATCGTGATATAATCTCTTCGTTGGCTCAAGAGAGAGTCAATGAAAAGTAGGTGTTGATTGCGGTGAGGGTCCACCCGTTCCCATTCCGAACACGGAAGTTAAGCTCACTTGCGCTGAAAATACTTGGCGGGCAGCTGCCT
>CAZGRC010000090.1:0-4961 GCA_964528125.1 uncultured Ruminococcus sp. | reverse complement strand
GCTTCGGCGTTCAAGTCCACAGAACCGAAAAAGGTGTTTATGTATAAGGACGAAACCGTAATCCGTTCGGGCAGCGGTGATTTTGCACCGTCGGCAAGCGGGGTTAAAGGAATGGCAGCGCTGACTTTTAAACAAAGTTATAAAAATTTTGTGCTGGAATATGATTATTCCTTTGCGGGAAACAACTCGTCGTGGAAGTGGGCTTCTGTAGGTTTCGGCGCGAAAAATTCTGGAGAACATTTCTCGGGCGCGGGCGGATATCTTGCCTTTGTTGAGCAGGAGGGCTACCGTACATACTACAGCGGTGCAAAATCCACCCGTTTCGGCAATGCCATTGCGGATTACGAACAACTTGTTAAAAATTCGGGCGGAGATACCACATGGCACCACCTTAAAATAGTTGTTACGGGAAAAACGTTGCAGATTTATCTTGACAACTACGACGTGGCAACACAGGCGCTCGGTGATTATAACGGCGGATATGTTTCAATCTATTCCAATGTTGACGGTATGAAGTTTAAGAATATCGATATCAAAGAGGTCGATTACATAGCCTCAACCGAAACGCTTTCGGAAGTCACGGCAGATATCGGAACCGAAAAATCCTCGATAAATTTGCCGACAAGCGTTAATGTAACTCTCGGATCGGGCAGCACGGCAACGCTTCCAGTAAAGACATGGAAATGCGATTCCTACGATGCAGATACGGCGGGTGTCTATATGTTCGAGGGTGAACTTGACATTACAGGGACAACGGTTTACAGCAGTGACTCAAACCGAACGGTACGTGTGGCGGTAAATATTATCGATTATGACATATCTGCCGTAACAAAGTATACCTTTACAAGCGAAAACAAACTTGACGAGTTATTTTATTCTTACTATTACGGTGCTGATGTTCAGATAGGCAAAAACAACGCCGTACTTAAACCCACCTCAGCGGCAAACACTTGGGATGTCACCGAAAACGGAGGAATAAAGCGCACGGGCTCCGGCGATTATGACGGTACGACGGGCGCTAACAATGGTCACGCGGCGTTGTATTTCAAAGAAAAATACAATGAATTTGAACTGGATTTCGACTATTGTTTCAATGGCACAACGGGCGGTTGGAAATGGATTGCATTCGGTGTGGGTGTTCAGAACCTCGGAAAAACTTCTTATGAGGGTGACGGAACGCTTGCCTGCCTTGAGCAGGAAGGGCAGATAAGAATGATCGGAGGAGATCCCGCACCGCTTATCACACCTTCAAAAGCATTTGCGGGCTATAGCGAGTCGATAAGCGATAAAGCAATCAGTATTTCAAAATGGCATCATATGAAGATTGCCGTGAAGAATGCCACCCTTTATGTTTATCTTGACGATTATCCCGTTGCCAGCACCAAGATGGATGATTATAAGGCAGGATATGTCTACATAATGGCGGCAACCAAAAATCTTGAATTCAAAAACATCACGGTTTCAAAGATTAAAAACGCCGAGGTTATATCCGACATACCCTACCGTGCAGTACCGCTCGGTACTGCGACGGAAAATATTGCGCTTCCGATAACACTTCAGATAAAGGCGGACAGCAAAACCTTGACCTGCCCCGTAGAATGGACTTCTTCCGATTATAACGGCGGCACCGAGGGAACATATGTCTTCTATGCCACACCGGTTGGAAAATATTCGCATTACTGGCTGTCGAATGCCGCAAAGCGCGCGATAGCCTGTGTGACGGTCGGCAATATTGATGATGAAATCACGCATAAGTTCGCGATGAATTCTCTTGAAGAGTTGGAGGCATATTTCACCAACTTTTACTGTGCGAATTCTAAAACGCTTGATCGGGACGGAGAATGGTTGCAGACGGCTGCCGGCAACAACTGGGCATTTTCCGCAGACGGCATTTCCCGTGAGGGCACAGGCAAATATGCGGGCGGTGCCAAGGGTGCATACGGCGTGGCGGCACTTTATTACAACAAAAAGCTCGAAAATTTTGAGGTGGAATTCGATTACCGTCACGGTACGGGCGGTTGGCGCTGGTTCCAGTTCGGTTTCGGTGCAAAGAAGATAGGTGATAACTACTATGACAGCGGATATCTTGCCTATGTCGAACGTGAGGGCGATGTTACTGTACAGGGTACGCTAAAAGAAGCACGCGATTTCAAAAATCCTTTCCCGTCGGACAGATTTATGGACGGTTACTTAGAAAAAACAGAGGGTATTTGGAAAGGCAGCGGCGAATGGATACATATGCGTTTGGCGGTTATAAACAAGACGCTGTATATATATGTAGACGACAACCCCGTATGGAAATGCAGTCTTGACAGCAGTTATTCGGGCGGATATATCTACCTTATTGCAAATTCCGCAGGAACCAAGATGAAGAATCTTTCCGTAACCGATTTTGATGCCAAGGAAATTGTGATTAAATCGATGCAGTCGGCAGAGGAACTCGATTGTGCGATACAGCAAATTGACAAGACCAAGGGCGATGCGCTTTCATTCCCGACAAGTGCTGTTGTCACCGATGTCAACGGTTATAAATATAACCTCCCCATAGAATGGAAAGCTGCTTCAAACTACCGTTCGGGCAAACTCGGAACATTTACATTCAGCGGAATACCGATATTCACATCTACAAAGTTTAAAAATCCTAACAATGTTTCGGCACCCGCCACGGTAGTAAACACAAAGGTTGATTACAACACAAAAAATTCGGTCAAGTATTACTTTGACCACGAAAATGACCTACTTGATTTCACAAACTACTACACCGAAAACATCAGTCTTTCGGATTTGGCACCTAATGACTGGTGTGAGCAATGGACACTGGATAACGGCAATCTGCAAAGAATAAATGACGGTTTTACTGCTCTTGGCGGAAATTTCAAAACCGTTTCCAAGATTGCAAGGCTCACATATAATCAGCCGATGAACGGTAATTATCAGATAGAGTATGAATATAAGCAGGACGGTGCAACATGGATGTGGCCGATGCTGTGTTTCAGTATTCAGGATAAAACCAAGTTCATGGTGTCGTATAAAGCCATCGACAATAAGTTTATAAAACAGCCTTCGGGCGGAACCGCAATTTATCTTGAACAGGAAGGCAGTGTGAACTATTGGGGCAATATGGTTACAACCAATCTGGACGGTGTGCGTATAAGAATGCTTCGCACAATCGATAAGTTTGACGGTTACAGTTCAAAACAACCACATAAAATAAAGTTCACCTTTATCGGCGGTGTTGCGCGAGTTGCGGTTGACAATTACGAAACCACTGTTGCGGCACGTATCCCCGACAGTGAAATCGGTGAGTATTTCGCACTTATGACCAACGGCAACGCGGCTTATTTTGATAATGTGACCGTAACATCACTTTCAGAAGCGCTGGTAGACAGGGTTGAAGCCGAACCGGACAATATTGAAATCAAGAACGTCGCAACCGAGGTTAAAGCACCGATTTCGACAGAAAAAGAATCGGTTGCTCCTATTGCCAAGGCGGTGGGCATTGTTACCGCGGCGGTACTGATATTCTTTGTCAGTTTGGCAGTTTTATATAAATCCAAATTCAAAACAAAAAAAACCGAAAGGAAGTAATCTTATGAAAAAACTTTTTTCTGTAATTCTTACACTCTCTATTTGTGTTTGTGCATTTGCCGGTTGCGGTGAGAAAGATAAAACCGACGGCGGTAAAAAAGACAACGGTTCCTCCTCCTTTGTCGTTGAAGGCGTGGGTAATGACGAAAATGCCGATTATACTGTATCTGGCGATATTACGGTTGCAATCAACCTTTCACGTCCGACCGACTATGAAGCGGTTCTTGACAAATTCCAAGAACTTTATCCGAATGTGAATCTTACAATAGATTACTTCTCGGGAAGTGATGTTGCTGACGAATACCTTGCCAACAAGGCGGCAACCAACGAACTCCCCGACGTTGTGTTTGACGAAGCCGGTAAACTGCCGATATATGTTCGTCAAGGCTGGGTATATCCGATTACCGAATTTGTGAAAAACGATCCGGCATATGCCGACATTGATAATGGTCTTATGGAAACATATACCTATTGCGGCGAGGTTTATGCACTGCCGAACTCGCTTACGTTCCAGACAATGGTTCTCAACAACGACATCCTTGATGAGTTAAATCTCGATCATCCCGAACTTGACTGGACGCTTGAAGATTATGAATCTCTTCTTAAAGGCGCCACCAACAACACCTATTCGGGAACTGAAACACTTGATTTCTGGACAGACTACGGTTCCGCACTTTTCAAAGGTGTCGGTGAAAAATGGGGATATGACAACAAGACCCGTCAGTTCAATCTCACAGGTTCGCTTCTTGAAGCGGTAAAGACCATGCAAAAACTCAACGCACTTCCCGGTGTTGTTGCAAACACACTTCACAGCACCAAGGACACCAGCGGTGAAACCGACTATGCTAAGAAGTTCGGCAGTGATACCGCAAGCACCGCTTTCAATACGGGACGTGTATTGCTTGAATCTTCCGGTACTTGGAAATATGCTTCGCTTGATTCAACCATAAGTTATAACTGGGAAATGTGGACCACACCTCAGGACGAGGCGGGAAGAATTTGTTTGCACGCCGACCATTCATTTATGTGTTCAACCACCGAAAATCCCGAAGCGGCATTCCAACTGTTGCGCTTCCTCACATACAGTCCAGAGGGCAACTATACACGCCTGGCGATGTATGCCGAAGAAAATGAGGGCGCATATCTCTTGAACGACCGAATTTATTTTCCCGCAACACAAAATGCCGAGGTATTAAAGCGTTTTGAAGAACTTGATTCCGCCACCGAAGTTGACCTTTACTTTATGGATAATATTGCAAACTCTTTCCGCGGTGACCCCTTTAAATATGTTCCCGAATATAACGAAATCCACTACAGCTATCTCAAGGGCACAATCAACAATCTTGCAACGGGTGGTTCCGATCCAACATCAC
>CAZGRC010000089.1:0-5036 GCA_964528125.1 uncultured Ruminococcus sp. | reverse complement strand
CCATACATAAGCATATCGCAAGACCTACGGTTGCCATTATTCCCTCTGAGACGAAATAAAAATAGGTAGCAAAGATAAGCAGTGCGGTAATAAAGGTGTTTATAATTCCTGCGGGAAGCGCCTGTTTCCAGTTTTTCTTAATTGTTTCAAAAAAATCCGACAGACCAAACGAATGCTTGTCTCTCGCAATATTACGGGTAACGTTTGTTATTCCGACCGCCGACATACCGTGTGTAAGGACGGGCAGTGAAATAATCCCGTACACCAGATTGATTGTTATAAATTTCCAGAAGTTGCGAAAGAATGTTTCAAAAAACACCACAAAGGTTTTCTTTTTAGGTGCGTTTTTGTGTATTCCCGGACCTTCCTTTTCATAATTGAACAGACCGAAAAAACCAGCCATAAATAATTTCTCCCCAAATCAGTATATTTTTTTCTTTTTTGTGTTTTTATAGATGAATTTTTCACCGAGTGAAATATCTTTAAAACCGAGCAAATAAGCCACACAGGCGGTAGCGGGAACAATCAGAAGGATAACCGCCAAAAGTATAAAACGCCATATTGCAAGTTCACCGACGGTAATCTGCGGGTTTGAGCCCTCACCGCATATAAGATAAATAAACGAATAATTATAGCAGTTGACAAACCTGTAAAGTGCAACCGGAAGTTTCGGATAGGCAAATTTGCAGACAAAAAATCCACAGAAAACCAAAAAAGAGGGAAGTGTGCCGACAAGACCGATTTTCAAGCCTCTAAGCGGATCCGAAACCTTATGTTTAAACTTAACCAGATTGCTGTCTTTAGCACCGAGATGCCAGAGGTTTGGATAAACAAACGCCACCGCCAGCAATGTGCAGAACAACTGGGAAACCGTCAAAAAAACAGCATTACCCGTATCGGTTATGCGTGTTATCTTTTGGGTTGTCACGGTATATCCGTCTGCTTCGTATTTTGCCTTTTCGGTATCTTCACCGTCGGCATTGTAGTGCTCATACAGCAGTTCGGCATCTTTGCCGTCCTCTTTTTGACCGTAAGCGTAGTAACCGAGGTCTTCGGAAAAAGCCGCGCTTATGATAACGCTCATTGAAACACAGATTATAAGGCACATAACCGTCACCACAACGGTTCGAAGCCATACAAGTGCGCCGTTTTTCACAATTTCTTTCATTTGCTCACCTTAAAAATACATATTTAAGATTATTATATTATAATGCGACAAAAAAAGCAAGAAGATAAAGCAAATCTTCCTGCTTTTTACAATCTGTTTACAATCTTATTCCTTCTGTTCGGTAATTGCAATCGCCAAATCGTCAAGTTGCAGTGTGTCAACGGGTGCGGGTGCGCCCGACATAAGTTCACTTGAGTTTGCAACCTTGGGGAACGCAATTACATCGCGAATGGTGTCAGCCCCGGACATAAGCATTACAAGGCGATCAAGACCGATGCCCATACCGCCGTGCGGCGGTGCGCCGTAACGGAAAGCACCTGTGAGGAATCCAAACTTCTGTTCGGCTTCTTCATCGGAAAGTCCGAGTGCGGTAAACATACGCTTTTGAAGGTCGGGATCGGTTATACGGATGGAGCCGCTTGAAAGTTCAATCCCGTTAAGAACAAGGTCATATGCCTTGGCATAAACCTTTTCGGGTTCACTTTCCAGATACGGTATACATTCATCAAGCGGTGCGGTAAACGGGTGATGCATAGCATCCCAATTATCGGTTTCCTCATTATATTCAAAGAACGGGAACTCGGTTATCCAAAGGAAATTGAACCTATTAGGAATAATGTCAAGCCGCTTTGCCACGGTAAGGCGCAGTGCACCGAGAACCGACAGCACCGTCTTTTTGCGGTCTGCGACAATCAGCACAACGTCACCCTTTTCGGCGCCGACACGGTCGTATATTGCCGACATTTCTTCCTCGCTCATAAATTTCGCAAATGAACAGGCGGGCGTATCATCACACCAACGGATAAACGCAAGACCCTTTGCACCGATTCCCTTTGCCTCTTCGGTAAGTTTATCGATTTCCTTACGTGTGTAAACACCAGCGGCGTTTTTGGCATTTATCGCGCGCACGGTTCCTCCCGACTTCACGGTATCGGCAAAGACACCGAATCCGCAGTTTTCAACAATATCCGAAAGGTCGCATATCTTCATATCAAAGCGTGTATCGGGTTTATCCGAACCGTAGTTTTCCATAGCCTCGTTATAAGTCAATCTCGGCAGAGGAGTTGAAATGTCAACACCCAAAACCTCACCGAACAGGCGTTTCACATAGCCTTCGGCAACGGCATAAACATCCTCTGTATCGACAAAAGACATTTCAAGGTCGATCTGGGTAAATTCGGGCTGACGGTCGGCACGCAGATCCTCGTCGCGATAGCAACGTGCAATCTGCATATAGCGATCGAATCCCGAAAGCATAAGCAGTTGCTTATACATCTGGGGCGACTGCGGAAGCGCAAAGAAACTGCCCTTATGCACACGTGACGGCACAAGATAATCACGCGCGCCCTCCGGTGTGGATTTTATAAGCGTCGGAGTTTCAATCTCAATAAACCCGTTCTCGTCAAAATAATCGCGGGTAACCTTTACCACGCGGTGGCGAAGCATAATATTATTTTGAAGCGGCGCACGTCGAAGATCAAGGTAACGGTATTTAAGGCGAAGTTCCTCGTTGGCGTTGCTGTCGTTCAATATCTCAAAAGGAGGGGTTTCGGCTGCGCCGAGCACACGAAGTTGAGTAACCTCCACTTCAATCTTACCGGTAGGTATTTCATTGTTCACCGAACTGCGCATACGAACAACACCGCGTGCCTGTGCAACATATTCGCTTCTGAGCAAGGAAGCTTTTTCAAACACCGACCTGTCGGTTGTATCATCAAATGCCAACTGAATAATGCCCGTGCGGTCACGCAGGTCAACAAATATAAGACCACCGAGATCGCGCCGACGCTGAACCCAGCCGCAAACGGTGATTTCACGACCGATATCGGTTTCGCGCAAAGTTCCGCAGTAATCGGTTCTTTTTGGATTGTCCATTCTGTCAAGTTTCAACGGATATACACCTCGTTACAAAGTATCGGGCGGACAGTTTGTCCGCCCGTGTGAAGTTCAAATAACTGAATTTTCGGCCGCATCGCAAAGCGCATCAAGCGCAGCGGTATTTTTAAGGGTCATCAGTTCGTCCGAAAGATGTGAAAGTTCAACCTCGGTTTGAACGCCTGTAGCCATACATTTAATATTGGCTTTGCCCGTTTCAAGTTCATTATCTCCCAAAACAAGCGTATATGCGGCGCCGATTTTATCGGCGTATTTCATTTGTGCTTTAAGTCCTCTGCCGCAGATATCGGTTTGCGCTTCAAACCCGTCTGAGCGAAGTTCGGCACAAAGCGTTGCCGCTTTTATACCTGCCGCCTGCCCCATAACCGCAATATATACATCACAGTTTTTATCTTTCGGCAGTTGAGTGCCTTGACTTTCAAGCACCAGCATAAGACGTTCAATCCCCATTCCGAAACCGAGAGCCGGAGTGGGTGCGCCGCCCATCTGCGTTATAAGCCCGTCATAGCGACCTCCGCCGCATACGGTAGACTGCGCCCCGATATCGCCCGAAACAAATTCAAAGACGGTGCGGGTGTAGTAATCAAGACCGCGCACAATGTGCGGATTCACGGTAAATGATATACCTGCGGCATTAAGGTGTGCCTTGACACCCTCAAAATGCTCACGGCAATCATCGCAAAGATAATCGATAACAACGGGTGCATTTGCCGCAATTTCCGAACAAATCGGAGACTTACAGTCAAGTATTCGCATGGGATTTCGCGAAAGGCGATCCTTGCAGGTGTCGCAAAGCTCTTCGGTATGAGATTCAAAAAATTCATAAAGTGCCTTGTGATATGCTTTGCGGCATTCGGGGCAACCGATTGAATTTATCTCAAGCGAAATTTTTTCCACTCCGACACTGAAAAGTGCCTGGCGTGCAAGGGCGATAACCTCGGCATCGGCAGCGGGTGTCGCGGCACCCAAACACTCAACACCGAACTGGTGGAATTCACGAAGGCGACCCGCCTGCGGTTTTTCATAGCGGTAACATCCGCCGACATAACAAACCTTAACGGGAAGCGAACCGTATATTAAACCTTTTTCTATAGACGAACGTATAACACCCGCCGTAAGTTCGGGGCGAAGTGTTATCGACCGACCGCCTTTATCGTCGAAAGTATACATTTCTTTCTGAACAACATCGGTGGTGTCACCGACACTGCGGCTGAAAACCTCGGTGTGTTCAAAAACGGGTATTCTTATTTCGCGAAAACCGTAAAGTCCCGCGGTATCGAGAAGTGTTTTTTCAACAAACTGCCATTTATGACTTTCGGACGGCAATATGTCATTTGTGCCCTTTACGGCACGGTTAATTTCTGCCATTTAAAATCGCTCCGGATTTTAGATTTTTTTGAGTATTTCGCGCCATTCGAGATCGCCGCGCTCAAGTCCGTGAATAAGAACTTCCGCCGTGGCAATATTTGTGGCAACGGGGATGTTATGAACATCACAAAGGCGCAAAAGCGAACGCTCGTCGGGCTCGTTGGGTTTGGGATTCAAGGGATCGCGGAAAAGAAGAAGCAGATCAATCTCATCACAGCCGATACGCGAAGCAATCTGCTGTGAACCGCCCTGCGAACCGCTTAAAAAACGTGTGATTTCAAGTCCGGTAGCTTCCGAAACGATTTTTCCCGTGGCGCCTGTGGCAACAAGATTGTACTGGCTTAGTATACCGCAATATGCGATGCAAAACTGTACCATCAGTTCCTTCTTAGCGTCGTGTGCAATAAGCGCAATTGTCATAATTCAAACTCCTTTAGTTAAATAGATGCTAAATTTTACGCGGCTTCGGAAGTTTAACCTCCCTGCCTAACATACGTTGTGCTATTCTATGGAATGCTTTTGATGCACCGCTTCTTTTCGGGATTTTATTTCTCATACCGAGCAGTGGAAGCGAATTGTCCTGCGGAACAATGCCGATAAGACG
>CAZGRC010000088.1:0-5109 GCA_964528125.1 uncultured Ruminococcus sp. | reverse complement strand
GTGGTAAATCAGACCGTTGCAGGTCTTGCACAGGGCAAAAAAATTCGCGGCAAGGTTCTGTTTTTGGGCGGACCGCTTTATTACTGCAAGGGACTCGGCAGACGTTTTAAGGAAACTCTCGGTCTTTCGGATGAAGAAGCCGTTTTTCCCGAATACGCCCGATTTGCCGTCAGTTACGGCGCATCGATATATGCCGAAAAACAGGACAAACGTTTTACTGCCGGCGGACTTATTGATCGCATTCTCGACGCAAAGGACAAATTTGTTGCGACCAACCGCCTTGCTCCGCTTTTTGAAAATGAGGCACAGTATACCGAATTTAAGGAACGTCACGCCAAAGCGCGCGTTGAGGAAACCGATATTTCAAACTACAGCGGGGATGCATATCTCGGTATTGATTGCGGTTCTACCACAACAAAACTTGTTCTGCTGTCGGAAGATAACGGAATACTTTATTCTTTTTATGCTTCAAACGAAGGGAATCCCGCAGAAATTGTGCGTGCACAGCTTGAAAAAATATATTCGCTTTGCGGTGACAGAATCACGGTGAAAGGCTCTGCCGTTACGGGCTATGGCGAAGAGCTTATACGTCACGCTTTTTCGGTTGACTACGGTTTGGTAGAAACGATTGCCCATTACACCGCTGCAAAGTATTTTAAACCTGATGTGGATTTCATACTCGATATCGGCGGGCAGGATATTAAATGTTTTAAAATCAAAAACGGCGCCATTGACAGCATAATGTTAAACGAAGCCTGTTCTTCGGGGTGTGGCTCTTTTCTTGAAACATTTGCCAAAGCAATGGGATATCCGATTGCGGAATTTGCCGAAAAAGGGCTTTACGGAACCGCACCAGTAAATCTCGGAAGCCGCTGTACCGTGTTTATGAATTCATCGGTAAAACAGTCTCAAAAGGACGGCGCCACGGTTGAAGATATTTCGGCGGGCCTTTCCATCAGTGTTGTTAAAAATGCGGTTTATAAAGTTATTCGTGCATCAAGCGCAGAAGAACTCGGCAGAAACATTGTGGTTCAGGGCGGAACGTTTTATAATGATGCCGTGCTCAGGGCTTTTGAACGTGAAATGGGCTTTGATGTTATTCGTCCCTCCATTGCGGGACTTATGGGTGCCTACGGTGCCGCGCTTTACAGCAAAAAGTGCAAAAATTCAACCCTTATTTCGCGCGAGGAAATTGCAAACTTCTCGCACGAATCGCATCCGGCGGTCTGCAAAGGTTGCACCAACCATTGCCACCTTACGATAAACACATTCGGAGACGGCAGAAAATTTATTTCGGGTAACCGTTGCGAAAAGGGCGTCGGTGACGGAAAAGATAAAGAAACGCTTCCAAATCTGCACGAGTTTAAAAGAAACTATCTTACTTCGCTTAAAAATACGGGCGGCAGACGCGGTGATATTACTGTCGGGTTGCCGTTGGCGCTCGGTATGTATGAACTTTTGCCGCTTTGGTTCGGAATTTTCGATGACCTCGGTTTCGGTGTAAAGGTTTCGGAAATGTCTACTCGACGTCTTTACGAAAAAGGTCAGTTCTCAATACCGTCCGATACGGCGTGTTATCCCGCAAAGATAATGCACGGGCATATCGCTACTCTTATAGAATCGGGTGTGGATGCGGTATTCTATCCCTGTCTTACATATAATGTTGACGAGGGGAGTACAGATAATCACTATAACTGTCCTGTTGTGGCGTATTATTCGGAACTTTTAAAGGGAAATGTCGAAGAACTCGGTGAAGTGAAGTTTTTATATCCGTATTTAAATGTAAACAGTAGTGCGGAACTTTCAAAAGAACTTTATGCTTATATTAAAGACTTTTTCCCAGATATTACGCGTGCGGAGATAAAGCACGCGGTAAACGCGGGATTTGTCGCATATAAATCTTATATGGATGCGGTAAAGAGTGAGGGCAGACGTGCGCTTGAATATGCAAGAGAAAAAGGCAAGCGGATTATGATTCTTGCGGGCAGACCTTACCACACCGACAGCGAGATAGGTCACGGTATAGACCGTCTTGCAAATTCGCTCGGCTTCGCCGTGGTAAGCGAGGACAGCATTTGCGATCTTTCGGATATGCCGGATGTCGGTGTGCTTAATCAGTGGACATACCACGCTCGGCTCTATCGCGCTGCGCAGTACGCCGCCGAAAATTCGGATACCGAACTTGTACAGTTGGTTTCTTTCGGTTGCGGTGTTGATGCGATAACCACCGATGAGGTTCGCGAGATTCTCGAAAGCAAAGGGAAATACTATACACAGATAAAAATTGACGAAATAACCAACCTCGGCGCAGTCAAGATACGACTTCGCAGTTTGCTCGGCGCCTTGGAAGAAAGGAGTGGTGACGGTGTCTGAAAAAGAATGTAACTATATTCCGTTTACCAAAGAAATGAAACGTGATTATACGATTTTGGTTCCGAATATGTTGCCGATGCATTTTAAAATGATGATTCGTGTTTTGAAAAACTACGGTTATAAGGCGGAACTGCTTGAACACAGCGGACCCGAAGTTGCCGAAACCGGACTTAAATATGTACACAACGATACCTGCTATCCGGCTATTCTGGTAATAGGGCAGTTTATCACCGCACTGCAAAGCGGAAAATACGATCCCGATAAAACCGCCCTCATTCTGTTCCAAACGGGCGGCGGTTGCCGTGCCTCAAACTACATATTTTTGCTCAGAAAAGCGCTTGCACGCGCGGGTTACGGACAGGTTCCCGTGATTTCTTTCAGTTTGAGCGGTCTTGAAAAACATTCTGGATTCAAACTCAGCGTACCGTTTCTTCACCGTGTGCTTTATGCGATTATTTACGGTGATGTGCTGATGTCGCTTACCAACCAGTGCAAGCCTTATGAAATCAAGCGCGGCGAAAGCGAACAGCTTGCCGAACAGCTTTGCACCGAACTTGCGGAAAACTTTGAAAAAGAGGGAGTTTCTTTTGAAAAAGTGAAACGTAATATTCGCCGCATTATCGATAAATTTGATAAGATACCGCGCATTAAAACCGACAAAGTCAAGGTTGGTGTTGTGGGCGAAATATATGTTAAATATTCGCCACTCGGAAACAATAATCTCGAACAGTTTCTTGTGGATGAGGGCGCCGAAGTTGTGGTGCCGGGTCTTTTGGATTTCTGCCTTTATACCACGGTTTCAATGATTTCCGATTTTAAAATGTACGGAATGAAGTATATTACACACGCAATAGGAAAGATCGCTTTTAAAATACTTTCAAAACAGCAACGTGAAATAATCGACCTGATGAAGACCGACGGCAGATTTGAAGCCGCTACGCCGATATCGCACACAATGTCGCTTATAAAGGACTATATGAGTGTCGGTACAAAAATGGGCGAGGGTTGGCTTCTTCCCGCAGAAATGCTGGAGCTTAACGATTCGGGTGTGCATAATATAATCTGCACACAGCCGTTCGGTTGTCTGCCTAATCACATCTGCGGTAAAGGTATGATGAAACCGCTTAAGGATAAAAATCCCGAAATGAATATTGTTGCTATAGATTATGATGCAGGTGCAACCCGCGTTAATCAGGAAAACCGTATAAAACTGATGCTTGCGAATGCAAAAATCACACCTTCGTGCAACAACAAAACAGCTGCTTTTCAAAGTGCCGTGAAAGCGTAAAAAATATTAACATAACCAACGCCCTCCCGTTATCTTATCGGGAGGGCGTTGAATTTGTGTTTGTTAAAATCGAAATGCAACACGAGGTACGGTTGCGATATCAACTTTCGGATTTCTTTTTCATATTTACAAGTAATGTGGATATTACACCGATAATGCCGATTGCCGACCACAGAACTATAACAATATTCCAGTCGGCGTTTTTCATAACATTCGCAAAGAGCATATTTGCAAGTGCCGCGGCAATATATCCCGTGCAGTCGAGCACGCCGTTCACACTTGAAACCTTACCTGTTTTGCCGAGACCCGGTATGTAGATGCTCCAGAGCAGTGCCGAAGAACAGCTCATCGCCATAAGTGCAAGCATAAGCAATACGAGAGTCAGCCAACGGTTGTCGGTGAAGAGCATAAATATAAACATTGCGGCGGAAATCAGGAAACTCACCCGCATCATGGCAATGTCACGTTCTTTTACGGCGCGGAATATTGCCAGTGCCGCAAAGGGCATAAACGACCTTACTACACCGATTCCCGAAAAAATTATGTTTGCCGTGTTTTTATCAAATCCGAGACTTTCGGTAAGATATGTCGGAATCCAGAAAGAAATTGAGGTCGCGCCGATTTCCACCAAACAGGCAATCACCATATAAAAGACGAATTTCTCTATTTTGAAAACCGAAAGTATCGCCGAAAAGCCTTCACCTTTGGAAATTTTGTAGGAAAGATTTCCGCACTTTTCCATAACGGTGAAAACGGCAAACGCCGCTATTGCTGTAACAATCGCGACAGAACCTGCAAGAATGAATGTCCACATCCAGTTGTTTATCATGGCAAAAAGGCTTGCAACCAAGGGCCCCGCAAATGAAGCAAATGAGAAAAATACACATATGGTGCGGGCATGATTCGGTTTTGTGTTTTCGGAAATTATCTTCATAAGCGGTCCGCGCACCATTGAAAGCGCAAATCCCAAGAGTGCGAAAATTGCCACACGCAAAAGATTGCTGTGCAAAAACGGAAAAAGAATGCAAACGGCACCAGCCGCCGAAACACCGATGAAGACCATCTTTTTCGGTGATATAAAATCACCCAGAAAACCGTTAACAAGTTGTCCTGCGGCATATAAAATCATATATGCGGAGGATAACAGACCGATGTGTTCAACCGTGAACACGTCGGTTTCGAGCATCTGCGGTGTAAGGACACCCAGCAAATTCCTTAAAAAATAGTTTGCGAGATATGTTATTATGCAAAGCACACCGATTCCAACCGCCCGCTTGTTTTCCGATTTTTCCATATCAATCACCGTATCTTTCCGAAAAATAATAACTTTAATAATTATATGTCTTTTGCTATGATATTGCAAGCAAATTTTAATCGCGGTGCGCGTTTTCATTGTAGGTTTACAATAGAAGTGTTACAGTGTTGAATAAAAAAGAAGTGACGAATGG
>CAZGRC010000087.1:0-5137 GCA_964528125.1 uncultured Ruminococcus sp. | reverse complement strand
GGTGCCCGCGAGGGCGGCCTCAAGTTCTAAGAAGGAGGAGGAAGACTTTTGGCTACAAATATTGATGCATCTGTATTAGATTTAAAGGAGCGCGTAGTTGCTATCAACCGTGTTTCCAAAACCGTTAAGGGTGGTCGTGTAATGAAATTCTCGGCTCTCGTTGTTGTCGGTGACGGAAACGGTATCGTCGGCTACGGTCTCGGTAAAGCAGGCGAGGTGCCTGACGCTATCCGCAAGGGTATCGAGGACGCCAAGAAAAATCTTATTAAGGTTTCTCTTAAAGGCACAACAATCCCTCATGAAACAATCGGCACATTCGGTGCAGGCCGCGTGCTTATGAAGCCCGCCGCCCCCGGTACCGGCGTTATCGCCGGCGGTGCGGTACGTGCCGTTGTTGAAACCGTAGGTATCAAAGATATCCGTACAAAGGCTCTGCGTTCCAATAACCCCTGTAACGTAGTTCGCGCAACCGTACAGGGTCTCGCATCACTCCGTGATGCCACTCAGGTTGCTGCAGTACGCGGCAAATCTGTCAAGGAAATCATAGGTTAAGGAGGAGCAGCACTATGGCAACAAGAAAAAAGGCTGCCGGCCTTACTGTTAAACTTGTAAAGAGCACTATCGGTTGCAAAAAGGACCAGATAGCCACTGTTGAAGCGCTCGGTCTTCACAAGGTTGGCGATGTAAAGGTTCAACCCGACAACGCTCAGACAAGGGGCAAAATCAATAAGGTTTCCCACCTTGTAGCAATCATCGAGGGTTAAATCTTATCGAATGTCACAAAGTTGTGACAATGCGGTACGGTGTACCGCTAATCAAGGAGGTGCGAACTATGAAATTGCATGAATTGTCTCCGGCTGTCGGCTCTGTTAAAGAGTCGAAGCGTATAGGCAGAGGTCATGGCTCCGGTAACGGTAAAACTGCCGGAAAAGGTCATAAAGGTCAGAAAGCTCGTGCCGGTCACGGTATGAGACCGGGTTTTGAAGGCGGTCAGATGCCCCTTCAGAGACGAGTACCGAAGCGTGGCTTCAACAATATTTTTGCCGAGGAATGGACAGCTATCAATGTCTCCGCTCTTGAAGTGTTCGAGGACGGCGCGGTTGTTGATGCGGCAGCTCTTAAAGCGGCAGGTATCATCAAAAAGGACAGCGTTCCGGTAAAGGTTCTCGGCAACGGTAAACTTACCAAAAAGTTGACCGTTAATCTCAGCGCATTCTCTGCTTCAGCAGCAGAGAAGATAAACGCCGCCGGCGGAAAGGCTGAGGTGATTTGAGTATGCTGGAAACCTTAAAAAATGCATGGAAGATCAAAGAACTTCGCAATAAGATTCTTTTCACGATTTTCATCATCGCTGTTTTCCGCATAGGCTCGGTTATCCCCGTTCCCTATATCGATGCTTCCATTCTTAAGGCAGCAGGCGATACGGGAACCGCAAATGAGTTCTTCAGTTATCTGTCGATACTCACGGGCGGTGGACTTGAATACGGTGCTATCTTCGCAATGTCGGTAACTCCGTACATCAACAGTTCAATCATTGTTCAGTTACTCTGCGTTGCCATTCCTTATCTTGAGAGACTCTCAAAGGAAGGCGAAGAAGGTCAGAAGAAACTTGCTGCGATAACACGTTATACAACGATTATCCTTGCCCTCATTCAGGGTACTGCGTTTTTCTTCTATCTTAAGGGCAACGGTTGTCTGAAAGTTACAGGCGGTGCTGTTGTATTCGCGGCTTTCGTTATCATACTTGCTTTGACTGCTGGCTCTGCGCTCGTTATGTGGCTGGGTGAACAAATCGATAATAAGGGTATAGGCAACGGTATCTCGATACTGCTTTTCTCAGGTATTATTTCTCGTGCGCCCCAAGCGTTTGTAACACTTTGGAAGAACTTTATGATCGACGGCACCAGAAATAAGATTGCAGTTATCGGCATAATCGTGGTTTTCCTCATTATGGTTGCTTTTATCGTATGGATGACCAATGCCGAACGCCGTATTCCCGTACAGTACGCCAAGCGTGTTGTCGGTAACAAGATGTACGGCGGTCAAAACACCCACATTCCGATAAAGGTTAATATGTCGGGTGTTATGCCGGTAATCTTCGCTTCGTCAATTCTTATGCTGCCCACAATGGTTCTCGGATTTATGAACAGCTCGCAGCGTGCTTCGTCTTTTGGAAAGGCACTTACGCTGTTTAGCGTTCAGGGTGTTTTCTATGCAGTTGTATACTTCATCCTGATAATTGCTTTCGCATATTTCTATGCCACGATTCAGTTTAACCCTGTTGAAATGGCTAACAATCTGCGCAAAAACGGCGGCGCTGTTCCCGGTATCCGTCCTGGCAAGTCCACATCTGATTTTATTTCCAAAATTTTGTCAAGAATAACTCTGATGGGTGCTATTTTCCTCAGCGTTATCGCAATCCTTCCGATAGTTGTCGGAAATGTCGGTTCGATGAATGTTTCAATCGGCGGTACTTCCGTTTTGATTATGGTCGGTGTTGCACTTGACACTGTTCAAAATCTTGAATCCCAGATGATGATGCGTCATTACAAGGGATTCCTTGACTAAGTCTTAAAGGAGTATTTTATTATGAAACTCATTCTTTTGGGTGCGCCCGGTGCCGGTAAAGGCACTCAGGCGGAGATTATCTCAGAAAAATATAATATTCCGACCGTTTCAACGGGTAATATTATCCGCGCCGCTCTTAAAAACGGCACTGAAATGGGACTTAAGGCGAAATCTTTTATCGACGCCGGTGAGTTGGTTCCCGATGATGTCGTAATCGGCATTATTAAGGAAAGACTCGCAGAACCCGACTGTAACGGCGGTTTCATACTCGACGGATTTCCCCGTACAATTCCACAGGCGGAAGCACTCGACAATATGGGAATAGCGATTGACGCGGCACTTTCCATTGAAGTTGCCGACGAAGCAATCGTTAAGCGGATGTCGGGCAGACGCGTTTGCGAATCCTGCGGTGCAAGTTTCCATACCGAGTATAAGAAGCCCGCGGTTGAGGGTGTTTGCAACCTTTGTCAAGGTAAGCTTGTTATCCGCAAAGACGATGAGCCGCAGACCGTTCTCAACAGACTTACGGTATATCACGAGCAGACCGAACCCTTGAAGGAATACTACAAGGCACAGGGCAAACTTCTTATCGTTCAAGGTCAGGAAGAACTTGCCGATACGACTGCTCTGGTTCTCGGCACATTGGCGGAGATATAAGAATATGATAGTGCTTAAAACCGGTCGCGAGCTCAAAATTATGAAAGAAGCTTGCAGAATATCGGCCGGAGCATTACAAACAGTAGGTAAGGCGATAGAACCCGGCGTAACCACCGCCGAGTTAGACAGGTTAGCCGAACGTTATATCAGAAGTCAGGGTGCTGTCCCAAACTTCAAAAACTATCAAGGCTTTCCTGCCACCGCCTGTATATCTATCAACAACGAGGTAATTCACGGCATACCCTCTGCAAAGCGCGTAATCAAATCCGGCGATATAGTCAGTGTTGACCTCGGCGCCAAATTTGAGGGGTATCACGGTGATAATGCCGCCACTTTTGCCTGCGGTGATATTTCCCGCGAGGCTCAGCGGCTGATGGACACAACGCAAGAAAGTCTTTATGAAGGCATTAAGGCGGCGTGTGCAGGCGGCAGAATCGGCGATATCGGCAGCGCAATACAAAGGTATGTCGAAGCGGCAGGTTTCTCTGTGGTTCGCAAATTTGTGGGTCACGGTGTTGGAACCGAACTGCATGAAGCACCCGAAGTACCTAATTTCGGCATCCCCAACCGTGGGGTTCGCTTGATGCCCGGTATGACACTTGCAATCGAACCTATGGTAAACGTAGGTTCATATGATGTAAAGATTATGCCGGACGGCTGGACTGTTCTGACAAAGGACGGTTCCCTCTCAGCCCATTTTGAGCATACAATAGTCATTACTCCCGATGGTCCGCAGATTATGACTGTGGCTTGAGGTGAAATATGATCGGTAGAATAGTTTGCTCGAAAGCAGGGCGCGATAAGGGAAAGTTTATGGTGGTTGTCGGAAAATGCGGAAACGCACTTCTCGTCTGTGACGGTAAGGAACGCCCACTGTCCCGACCGAAACCGAAAAACATTAAACATCTTGCTGTCACAAACAGCAGTCTTGAGGAAAAACAGTTCGCGACCGACAGGTCGCTGCGCCGTGCACTGGCACAGTACCGTGGTGCGGTTGCAGACCTTTAAGGAGGAAAAAGGTTATGTCGAAATCAGATATGATAGAACTTGAAGGAACCGTTGTTGAAGCAATGCCAAACACAATGTTCAAGGTAGAAATTCAGGGCGGACATACAATCCTTGCTCATATATCGGGAAAACTTCGTATGAATTTCATTCGAATTCTTCCCGGTGATAAGGTAACGGTTGAAATGTCCCCGTACGACCTGTCAAAGGGACGCATTACTTGGCGTTCTAAGTAAGCAGGCACAATTTATGAGGAGGTAAAATCCAAATGAAAGTCAGACCTTCTGTAAAAAAGATTTGCGAAAAATGCAAAATCATCAAGCGTAAGGGCAAGATCATGGTTATTTGCGAAAACCCCAAACACAAACAGCGTCAGGGTTAATTACGCTTTACATTAAAATGGAGGTGCTTTGATAAATGGCACGTATTGCTGGTGTTGACCTTCCGAACGAAAAGCGCGTTGAAATCGGACTCACTTATATTTTCGGAATCGGTCTTACTACATCTAAAAAGATCCTTGCCGATACAGGTATCAATCCCGATACCCGCGTAAAGGATCTCACTGAAGAGGATATTTCAAAGCTGCGTGAGTATATCGACCACAACCTTCAGGTTGAAGGTGACCGTCGCCGTACCGTAGCGCTGGATATCAAGAGACTTATTGAAATCGGAAGCTATCGCGGTCTTCGTCATCGCAAGGGCCTGCCCGTAAGGGGACAGCGTTCCAAAACGAATGCCCGTACCCGTAAGGGACCCAAGAGAACGATAGCAAACAAGAAGAAGTAAGCAGGAGGAATTTTTATGGCTACTGCAAAAGCTAAGGGCACGGCAACACGCCGTCGTCGCGAAAAGAAAAATATTGAACGTGGTGCCGCTCATATCCAGTCGACCTTCAATAACACAATAG
>CAZGRC010000086.1:0-5150 GCA_964528125.1 uncultured Ruminococcus sp. | reverse complement strand
GTGCTGTTTTTGCCTTTGCAATATCAATTCTTGCCATAATAAAAACCTCGTATTATTTAATTTTTTCTATTTCATCTGCCGCCGTATCGAGGAAGTTGCCCTCAAAACGCTCAATCTGGCCGTTGTCAACCAAGCGTGACAGGTCGAGATCTATCGGCATTTTTGCCAGTAATTTTGTGCCGGTTTCTTCGGCAACGCTTTCACTTCCGCCGCCGAACACGCTGAAACATTTTCCGCAATCGGGGCATTTGACATAGCTCATATTCTCAACCATACCGATAACCGGAATGTCCATCATCTTTGCCATATTAAACGCCTTTTTAACGATAAGCGAAACCAAATCCTGCGGACTTGTGACAATTACCGCGCCGTCAAGCGGAATGGTCTGGAAAACGGTGAGCGGAACGTCGCCCGTTCCGGGAGGGCAGTCGATAAGCAGATAGTCAAGGTCGCCCCAAACAACGTCCTGCCAGAACTGTTTCACGGCGCCCGCAATAACGGGACCGCGCCAGATAACCGGAGCATCGGTTTCTTTTAACATCATATTGACCGAAATTATTTTTATGCCGGTTGAAGTTTCTGCCGGAAGTATACCGAGTTCGCCCTGCATGGCATTTGAGCGTATTCCGAATGATTTCGGGATAGAAGGTCCGGTAATATCGGCATCGAGTATGCCGACACTGTAACCTCTTCTGCGGAGTGTTACGGCAAGTGTGGATGTCACCATAGATTTGCCGACACCGCCCTTGCCGCTTACAACGGCAATGACGTGTTTGATATTATTAAATTCACCTGTCGGTTCGATAAAACTTTTTTTGTCAGAACATTTTTCACTGCAGGAAGCACAGTTCCCGTTGCAGCCACCATTGGTTGCCATTTTTACATCACCTTTTTGTATTTTTAATCATTATACTCCCTTTCTCTGATAAAATCAATTACTATTTTAAATCTTTGCGATTTGGATTTGCTTTAGATACAAAGGTATTTTATTGACATATCGGGCTTTGTGCATTAAAATAATAAAAACCGACTTTACGGTATCGGCGCAGAACACAGGTGATTTTTAAATGAAATACTATGATGAAACACTTCGGTATATACACTCTCTCGGTATGTTTTCACATCCTGCCGGACTTGAACGCATGACCGCGGTTATGAATAAACTCGGCAACCCGCAAAAATCGCTTTATGCCGTGCATATTGCCGGCACAAACGGCAAAGGCTCCACCGCTTGTATGACCGCCTGCGCGCTTACTGCGGCGGGATACAAAACGGGGCTTTTTGTCTCGCCTTATATAATAGACTTTCGCGAACGCATACAGATTGACGGACAGTTTATCACGCGTGAGGCACTTGTGAAACTGGCTCAAAGGGTTAAGGACACAGGTGTTGCGCTCACTGAATTTGAGTTTATAACCGCAGTCGGATTTCTTTATTTTTATGAAAACGGTTGTGATATCTGCGTTGTTGAAACAGGGCTCGGTGGGCGGCTTGACGCGACAAATATTTTGCCCGATACACTCCCCGTAATCACAAAGATAGGACTTGACCACACTGCGGTTTTGGGAAACACGATAGGTGAGATTGCCGTCGAAAAAGCCGCCGTAATTAAGGACGGAATCGCCGTTACCTGTTACGGTCAAGAGGTTGAAGCACTGAACAAAATAAAGGAAAAATCCCCTGTGCTGTATATACCTGAAAAGCAGGCACTTCGGGTGATTTCGTGCAGTATTCTCGGCAATGAGTTTATATATAAAGGAAAACGGTATAAAACCGCTCTCGGAGGAGAACATCAACTGCAAAACGCCGCACTTGTTTTGGAAACGTTCTCGGCACTTGAATTCGATGTGCCGTATGAAGCGGTTTATAAAGGATTTGCACAGGCGGTGTTTCCGGCGCGGTTGGAGGTTATATCAAAAGAACCGCTTGTTGTGTTGGACGGTGCGCACAATCCCGACGGCGGTGCGGCTCTCAGAGATGCAATGTTGCCCTATAGCGGCGAAATTACGGCCGTTGTCGGAATGATGCGCGACAAGAGTGTGAATGATTTTCTGCGCCTTACTTTGCCGCTCTGCAAAAATGTTATCGCGGTTCGCGCGGCAGAAAACGGGCGTTCGCTTACCGCCGAAGAAATGCGAACCGCGGCGCTTGGCTTTACTGAAAAAATCGAAACCGCCGCCGATATTTCGGAAGCGGTTTCAAAAGCCCGTGAATTAAGTGACGGAGCGCCTGTTTTTGTTTTCGGTTCGCTTTATCTTGCTTCCGCGGCGCGGCAGGAACTGAAAGGGCGGTTTCAAGCGAGTTCGCCCTCGCAATAATCGGCATTTGCCGCAACAAGACGAACGGGCAGTATTGTGCCGTCGAGTTGTCGGTCGGTTTTCACCCTTACACGGGTGTAGTTTGCGGTGTAACCTTCGGCAAAACCGTTTTGTCGGCTTTCAAAAAGCACATTCTGCGTTTTTCCGCACTGCAAAGTTAAAAAGTCAAATTCACTTTTTGACGTCGCATCTGTCATTATGCGGACGCGTTTTTCTTTTTCGTTGCGGGTGACTTGATTTTCAAACTTTGCGGCGCGGGTTCCTTCACGTACGGAATAGGCGAATATATGTGCACGTGCAAAGCCGATGCGCTTTACAAAATCGAGACTTTCGGCAAATTCGCGTTCGTCCTCACCCGCGAAACCGACCATAATATCGGTGGTTATTGCGGCGTTCGGAAAAGCGGTACATATGCGGTTTACGAGGTCGGCATAAAACGCGGTGTCGTAATGGCGGTTCATACGTTTAAGTGTTTCGTCGCAACCCGATTGCAGTGACAGATGAAACTGTTCGCAAAATTTTGGCTGTGCCGCAAAGCGTGCAAGCATAACATCGGTTATATGGTCGGGTTCAAGCGAGCCCAAGCGCACACGCTCAATGCCGTCTGTTTCACACACGGCATCAACGGCATCGCACAAATCAAAATCTTCACCGAGTCCGTATGCCGAAAGGTTGATTCCCGTAAGGACAATTTCTTTGAAACCGTTTGCGGCAAGATTTTTCGCTTCCGACTTAATGTCGGAAAGGTTTCTCGAACGCACGCGACCGCGTGCGGTGGGGATTATACAATAAGAACAAAAGCGGTTGCAACCGTCTTCAATCTTCATAAAAGCGCGGGTGCGCTCGGAAAATGCGTTTATGGCGGGTGTGCGATATTTTTCGCCGTTTTCGTGCGGTGTTATATCGACAATGCGCGAAGGCTTTTTAAGCCTTTCTTCGATAAGCGCAATGTTTTTTTCAATGTCGGCGTTGCCGATTACCATATCGGCATCTGTAAGGGCTTCGGCGGCTTTGGGAAATGCCTGAACCATACAGCCGGTGAGCACAATGACCGCATTCGGATTTTCGCGGCGACACCGTCTGAGCAGTTGACGGGTTTTGCGGTCGCTTTCGGCAGTGACCGTGCAGGAATTGATTATTGCAACATCGGGAACAGTGGTGCTGTCACAGGTGTGACCGAGCGCCGTAAGGCGTTCGCGCAGTACCTGCGTTTCGTACTGATTCACTTTGCAACCGAGTGTATAAAAGATAAAATTCAACGTTTTCATCCTCTGTTTTCGATTTTGTTGTTTAATATTATATCGCATATTTTGCTTTTTTTCAACATCTCTTGATAAAACAATTGATTTTTTTGCTCATATATAGTATTATAGATGTAAGAATGTACAAATAAGTGGCGTTTCAGCCTGAAAAAACGGAGAGTTACAAATGAAGAAAAAGATTATTTTTCTCTTGCTTGACTGTATTTGGGTAAGTGTGGCGTTATTAACAGCTGAACTGGCTTTCGGCGCGGATTTTGCCGATGCGATTTTGCCTGTTTCTTTATATTCTTATATTATCCTTACCATAACGACAGTTACCGCGCTTTATGTGTTTAAGGTATACAATGTTTTGTGGCGATTTGCGCAGATAAGGGATTATTTGCGGGTAGCGGGTTCGCTCACCATTTCGGTTTTGGCGTTTTATGTTGCACAAACATCGTTGCATTTTGATCTGTTTACTCCGTCGGAATGTCTGCTGATATTTATTATTTTGGCGGTGTTGGTGTGCCTTGCGAGAATTGTTTACAATTACATTGAAAACAAAACCTCTGTTACGGGTTACGGCGGACTTTCGGGTAATATTATGGTTATCGGCGGCGGCTCTGCGGGGTGTGCCCTCATAAGCGATATCAGTATGAGCCGAAAGCTCAATTCCTGCCATGTTAAATGCGTTATTGACGATGACCCTCAAAAAAAAGGACAGTATATTTGCGGGGCTAAGATAATCGGCGGTGACAGCGATATAATTCCCGCGGCGGAAAAGTATAAAATCGATATGATTGTTCTGGCAATTCCGTCCTGTCCGCCCGAAAGGAAAAAGAGTATTCTTGAAATATGCCAAAAAACGGGTTGCCAACTTCGCACCATACCGTCGGTGTATCAACTGCTTTCCGCGGCCGAGATAAATATTACTGCCATTCGTAAGGTTGAAATTGAGGATCTGTTGGGGCGTGAACCGATACAGATAAACCTGAACACGGTGATGGAATATATCGAAAACAAGACGGTAATGGTTACGGGCGGCGGTGGTTCCATCGGCAGTGAACTTTGCCGACAGTTGGCAGTACATAATCCGAAACAGCTGATTATTTTGGATATTTACGAAAACAATGCCTATGAAATACAAAACGAACTTTTGAAAAACTGCCCGCAGTTGAATCTTGTAACGCTTATCGGCTCGGTGAGAGACAAAGGGCGACTTGAAAGCATTTTTGAAAAATACCGTCCCGAAATTGTTTATCATGCGGCGGCGCACAAGCACGTTCCGCTTATGGAAGACAGTCCGAACGAATCAATAAAAAACAATGTTTTCGGAACCGAAAATGTTGCTTATTGTTCCGATAAATACGGTGTTGAAAAGTTTGTCCTGATATCTACGGACAAGGCTGTTAATCCCACTAATATAATGGGGGCAAGTAAGCGCATTTGTGAAATGATTGTTCAAACCTATAACAAACATTCCAAAACCGAATTTGTTGCCGTCCGTTTTGGAAACGTGCTCGGCAGTAACGGCAGTGTTATTCCGCTTTTCAAAAAGCAGATAGAAAACGGAGGTCCCGTGACTGTGACC
>CAZGRC010000085.1:4882-5184 GCA_964528125.1 uncultured Ruminococcus sp. | reverse complement strand
ATCCGGCGCAGTATTTTGCGGCACTGCTTACAAGCGTGCTTGACAGTGCAGGCAAAATTTCACAGTACACTGCAGAGGCAAAGCGTATGGGACTCGCCGTTTTGTCGCCATCGGTGAATGAAAGCACCCACAGTTTCACCGCTTCCGACAGTGGGATAAGATTCGGACTTTCGGCAATAAAAAATCTTGGAAATAATTTTATAACCCGCTTGATTTGTGAGCGTGAAAAGGGCGGCGAATATAAATCGCTTTACGATTTTTGCCGCCGCAATTTCGGCAGAGAAATGAACCGCCGCGCCGTT
>CAZGRC010000085.1:0-4872 GCA_964528125.1 uncultured Ruminococcus sp. | reverse complement strand
CGTTGAGGGACTTATTAAAAGCGGTGCGATGGATGCACTTGCCGACAATCGGCGCCAAATGCTTTATAACCTTGATACGGTATTTTCCGTAATAGAGGATGAAAAGCGTTTCGGTGGAGACGGGCAACTCGGACTTTTCGGTGATGACGATACTGCCGAACCCGAACTTTTGAAGATTGACGAAATGCCGCGTGCGGAACTTCTCGCAATGGAAAAGGAAGCAACGGGACTTTATCTTACGGGGCATCCGATGGATGTGTACAGCGTGTTTGTTTCGCGTGGGAAATATGCCGCAATCGGTGATATTAACTCGCAGAAATATTCGGACGGTCAGCGTGTCAGCGTTGCGGGAATACTGGGTGCGCTTAGAATAAAGCAACTTAAAAACAACAATATTCTTGCCTATACTACGATTGAGGACGTTACCGGACTGATAGATGTAACCGCATTTTCCGGTGTTTATTCAAAATACCGCGAATTGCTGAGTGCCGGAAAAGCCGTTATTATTCGCGGCAAGGTGAGCGAGCGCGAAGACCGTGATGCCGAACTTATTCCCGAAAGTATTGAACTTATACCCGAAAATGCCGCGAATATGAAAAGACAGATTCGCGCTGGACTTTATCTTAAAATACCGTCGGTGAATTCACCCGAATTCGAGCGGATAAAGGCGGCGCTTAAAAAGTTTTCGGGCAATACATCTGTTTATATTGTCTGTGCGGACAACGGAAAACGTCTTGAAGCACCGAAAAATCTTTGTGTGACGGTAAGTGATGCATTGATTGCGGCACTTTCGGGCATAATAGGTGACGAAAATGTAAAGCTTGTTTAAATTTATTGAAAATTTCGTAAAAAAGGTGATTTGACACTTGATAATTTTTGATGAGTGGTATATAATGTAGAATAATGGATAAATTTATAGTTTTTTGGAGATGACAGTAATGAAAACAATAGGTGTGCTTACAAGTGGAGGCGACGCCCCCGGTATGAACGCGGCGGTTCGCGCGGTTGTCAGAACGGCGTGCTCGCTCGGTATGAATGTTAAGGGTGTAAACCGTGGCTATAACGGTCTTATCGAAGGTGATGTTACCGATCTTACCGCACGTGATGTATCCGATATCATAAACAGAGGCGGTACATTCCTTTACACTGCCCGCAGTCCTAAATTTAAGACTATGGATGGTGTTAGGGAAGCAGCAGACAAATGCAAAGAAATGGGAATTGACGGTATTGTCGTAATCGGCGGCGATGGTTCTTTCCGCGGCGCTCGTGACCTTTCAAACCTTGGAATTCCGTGTGTGGGAATTCCCGCAACCATTGATAACGATATTTCCTGTACGGATTATGCAATCGGTTTTGATACCGCAATGAACACAGCCATTGAAATGGTTGACCGCATACGCGATACGGCACAGTCGCACGACCGTTGCAGTGTTGTTGAGGTTATGGGTCGCCATGCGGGATATCTTGCACTTCAAACCGGTATTGCCGCAGGAGCTACCGCAATTGTTGTGCCCGAGAATCCGATTACCGTTGATGAGATTATCGAAAAAATTCGTAAAACTCAAAAAGAAAACGGTAAAAAGCACTTTATCATTATGGTTGCCGAGGGTGTCGGCGGCGTTGAAGAAATGGCAAAAACCATTGAAGAGCGGACAGGCATCGAAACACGTGCAACTATTTTGGGTCATGTTCAGCGCGGCGGTAACCCCACAGTGCGTGACCGTGTTATTGCAACCGAACTCGGTTATGAAGCGGTACAGCTTTTGAATAAAGATATCGGTAACCGTGTTGTTGTGTGGAAAAAAGAAGAGGTTGTTGATTATGATATCTTTGAAGCCCTCAATATGAAAAAAGAACTTGATAATCATCTTCTTGATGTTGCCAACGCAACGGCAATTTAAGACGGAGTTTCAAATGAATTTTGCGGCGTTTACACTGTTGGTGTAAACGCCGCGATTTTTGTGAAGACTGTAATAAAAGTTTTTTTAAACCGATGAAACAGGAATCTTAAGGTTGCCGAAATTTCAGATGATTCGGCAACCGAATTTTTTATGATTCATTCAAAATACACATTGTTTTTTATTGCTTCAAGCATAACTTTTGCACTGCTGATATTGGTGGCAAGAGGAATGCTCTGAACATCGCAGAGACGCAAAAGCGCCGAAACATCCGGCTCGTGAGGTTGAGCAGTGAGCGGGTCGCGCAGGAATATGACAAGATCCATATTGCCGTCGGCAAGCATAGCGCCGATTTGTTGGTCGCCGCCGAGAGGACCGCTTTTCATACGAAAAATGTCAAGTCCGGTTTCTCCCATAATAAGTGTGCCGGTTGTGCCTGTAGCATAAAGTTCATTGCCGTCGAGAACGTCTTTGTATTCAATGGCAAGGCGAATTATATCGTTTTTCTTTTTGTCGTGTGCAATGAGTGCAATTTTCATTTAAATCTCCGTTCTGCCGCCGAAAGGTTAAGAATAAAACGGTTTCTTTGATTTTCGACAGCGGCAGAGAAAAATCAAATCGATATGTCTTAAGTTTCAGGTGATTTTCGCACCGGAACTTTGCAAAGACTTACCGATTTGATTTTAACACAGTTTTTACTTTAATGCAACAATATTTGATTATTTGAAAATATTTTCAGTCGATATTTCTTAAAATGAGTTTTGTGGCGACTGTGTATTTGCGTGTCGACATACTACCGCTTTTGTGGTCATTTATCATATCTGTCACCATTTTTTTGAGGGGTTCGCCGTAGTCAAAAGACACCGTTGAGAGTCTACCAGAAAAATAAGGGGCAGACGGGATATCGTTAATGCCTATGACCGAGATGTCTTGCGGTATGCGGATACCGTTTTTACTGAATGTATCAATAAGTCCGTATGCGATTTCATCATAGGCGCATATTACGGCATCGGGGAGTTCGGAACGGTTTTAAAAAATAGTACGCTGACGAAACACCCGCTTCTTCAAATCTCTTGTCACTGCAAAAACATTCGTTTTGCACGTCGGCAGAGCGGTGCATATATCCAAAAAATCTTTTTGCTTTGAGAGTGTAAGTTGTTCACCGACAAAAGCGATACGTTTTTTTCCTTTTGACAGCAGGTGTTCGGTTGCTGTTTTAATGCCTACGGCAATTTCGGCTTGCATAGATGAAAAAACATTCGCTGTTGCCCAAAACAGTCACGGGAATATTAACCGTTCTCGAGAATCCGTTAAAATCTCCGAAACTTATAATTGCATCGGTATCGGGGTCATCAAGGCGTTTTTTGAAAAGCATTCTGTGATTTTCTTCGCTGAAAGCGGTATTGTAAATTGTGCTGTTGGCAACCGTTTTGACGCAAAAAATCAATTAAGAATACCGCTATACGGGAATAAAAAACTGCTTATGATTTCGGGACAGATTATGGCAAAAGCAGGGTAATCTTTACGGCGATTTTCAATTTTGATTTGTTTTTTCTCCGCCAAATAGCCGTATTTTTCTGCGGTTTCAATAACGCGACTCCGTGTGGATTCATATTCCGTAGGCATTGTTGAGCGCCCGTGATGCCGTGGATACGGAAATATTTGCCTTTTCGGTTATTTTTTAAGAGTCATTTTTGACATTCCTTTTTCCGATAATAAAGATACTTACATATATAACAGAAATAATCGTAAAAATGAGGGCTATAAATGCGGTTACCTGCTGAGCGTAAACATTTATGCCGAAAATTCGGTTGCCGTTTTTTTGTATGTGTGTGACGAGCAGACTTACTAAAACGGTTGCGACCAAGCCTGCGATTGACTTATTGCCAGAGAATCGGCACGTTTTTCCGAGGACAGACCGTCAAAAACAAGATTTATGAGTGCGCTGTTTATTCCCGATATAGCCACAGCTTGAAGAATGCTGTAAAAGGTGAAAAACACGCGACCGTTTTGGGGTGTGCAAAGATCCGCGAAAACAAATCCGAAACACATTATTAAAAGCAGAGTTTTATCATTACCGCAAAGGATTTTCGGTCGGCATAGGAACCCATAAAAATGTGGGTTAGTCAATAAGGGAATGACCGAAAATTTTCCGAAATTTAAGAATAATTTATCTTACAAGAGTGCCGCCGTCGGTTTTCATCAGTATAAAAATTTGCTCACTTACAAGATTCATTACATTGACATATACCAGTATTTCTTCATTGTTTTGCCCTTTGCATAAAAATTCCCAACACCTGATTTCGCTTCCGCCGTCGGACGGCACAAGCGCCATTTTTGTGCTTTCGACACTAAGTGCGGGGCTGAGTGTTTGTGCCGCCTCGCTTTGGCTGTGTGCGGGGGAGGAAAAGGCACGGTCGGTGTGGTTGAACAGATAGCCGCTCGCTTCAAAAAGCATAACTTCTCCGTTGTCGACAGCCACACCCACCTTTATAAGGTCGGTATAACAGACGGTTTGCCCGTCGAGATATGCAAAGTTTATAACGCAGATTCCGTTGTCGGTAAAATAATAAGTGTCGGTCATATTGACATATCCGTTTTTTTCGAGAAAGGCTTTTGCTTTTATCAACGCCTGTTCGTATGAATATGACTTGGTGCCGACGGTACGGTTTTTTCGCAGATAAACGGCAAATCCTCCCTTTCTGCTGAAGGTCACCGAGGTGTCGGCACTTGTAAAGCGAAATGTTTCTATTCTGCCGCTTTCTTCGGCGTCAAACTTTAAATTTTTATCTGCGGAAAAGTTTATTGCGCGGTTTAAAAGTTCGTCTTTTTGGTGTTCATGGGCGTTTTCGGTCATAAGTGGCTTTTTTGTAAGAATATGGTCGGAAAAAGGTCCGTCATACAAAAGGGTCGGATAGTCGGTGATGTTTTCTTCAAGTTCGGTCAGGCTGTCGGCAAGGGCACTTTCGGATAC
>CAZGRC010000084.1:0-5291 GCA_964528125.1 uncultured Ruminococcus sp. | reverse complement strand
GACTTACTTCGGTGGTTATGTTGGCTTTCATTAAATGTATCGACGGTGCGGAAGCGCGAAGTCTGACACCGTATCGCCCGCCCTGTTTTACTATTTCGGGCTCTTCAAGGCTCAATTCTTCAATGTTCGGCATAACAATTCCGTAGCCTGTGGCTTCAACCTCATCAAGAGCATCTTTCACACGCATATATTCTTTGTTAGCACGGGCAAGTTCGCACAAACTGAGCATAAGTTCCTCTTCGTCGGCAATCATAAGACCTGTTTTTTCACCGAGTATCTTAAAGAACAACTCTTTTTTGATATCCAGCGCAACCGAGGCACTGCCGCTGCCGAGGTCTATCCGCTCGATTCTTGCACGTTCAACATTTTCACTGTTTTCAAACGCCGTTTCAAAACGGCTTATATCACTGATTTTGCCGATATCGGCGGCGGCGTGTTTAATTGCGGATGTGAGTTCCGATCTCAACCAGTGTTCAACCGGCAAAGCGTTTATCCAGCGCGGGAAATTTATGCATATTTCCCTTACGGGGAATTCAAAAAGCACCCGCGACAGTATGTGCCTGATATCGTTTTCATCAAGTTCAAGGCAGTTTACCGGCATCACGGGAACGCCGTATTTTTCCGAAAGATTGCTTGCGGTAAGCGCTGCTTCGTCAGAGTCGGGATACATACAGTTAAACAGAACGATAAAAGGTTTGCTTATTTGGCGAAGTTCGTCAATGACCCTTTCCTCCGCTTCGGCATATTCTTCACGCGGAATATCGCTTATAGAACCGTCGGTTGTAATCACAAGCCCGATTGTCGAATGTTCGTTTATAACCTTGCGCGTGCCTATTTCCGCCGCCATATTAAAAGGTATCGGTTCTTCATACCACGGGGTCATCACCATACGCGGGCGGTCACCCTCAATATAACCCAACGCGCTCGGAACAATATAGCCGACGCAATCTATAAGACGGACATTCATTGAAGCCGATGAAGCGATTTCAACAGTGACGCCCTTTTCGGGTATAAATTTCGGTTCGGTGGTCATAATTGTTCTTCCCGAAGACGATTGCGGCAGTTCGTCATTGGCGCGTTCTCTGTCATATTCCTCCGTTATATTCGGAAGCACCAACCTATCCATAAACTGTTTTATAAATGTGGATTTACCGGTGCGAACGGGTCCTACAACACCGATATAGATATCGCCGCCGGTTCTTGCCGCTATATCGTTGTAGATATTTACGTTTGTCATAAACATTCCTCCGAAATGTGATTTTCCTTTCACTGTTAATAGATATGTGTACAAAATGTTTTTTATGACAAACCCCAATATATAAGAAAGAAAAATTCCGCTAAGCAAAGTAAAAACCAACCTTGCCAAACGGAATTTAATTTTTTTCAAAAGTTAAAACAGCACGCCGAGCAGATGTTTTCTGATTGCCACCGTATCGGCGCTGTTAAGAACGCCGTCACGCTCAACATCGGTGTTATATGTAACGTTATCGAAACTTTCCGACAACAGCTTTTTAAGGCGAATCATATCTCGAATATCAACCCTGCCATCACCGTTAACATCGCCTTTTTGTACGCTTGCGGATACGGAAGTTGTCTTAAAATCTGCGCTCACTTCAACCGTATACATAAATTTGCCGACATTCGGGAAAAAGTATTCATACATAAAATTATAATTCCCGTTTTCGAGTTTTTTATGTTCAAGAATGTGTTTGCTGTAAAATTCTCCCTGATCCAATTTCTGCGAAAGCGCGTTTTCGGCAACAAAATCGGCATAAAAAAGCGAGAGTTGCTCACCTTCCAAAACAAAGTCTTCTACGTCGAATATATAAAACCGAGCAAGCGAAAAAACGCCGTTCTCATCAAAATCACCGTGGAATGACATATCAAAAATTCCCTTGTCGGTAAGAGCAAACCCCCAACAAGAATAATGTTCTGATCCGTCATCATCGGAATAGCGCTCCTCATAAGTGCAGAAAAACTCTTTATAGGAAATTCTTAAAAATGTCACATTTGCAGTAGGATTAAAAGAAAACCTGCACTGTTCACCGTCAATGGAATATCCGTCGATTATACTGAGTGTTTTTTATAACGCTCTTACCGTCTTTGAAATTCACACGAACCGTCACACCGTCGAGTGCCGGTTTTTCATAATATAAATAAGTGTATTCGGTTTTTATCTCAGAGAGCAATTCCAAAGATTCCACAGGACCCGAAACAATGTTTACATCAAAATCAATAACCTCACCAAAAAGGTAAAGTTTTGCGGTATGTTTGCCGACCTGCCACTGATTATCCTCACTCTCATCCGACATAATAATGCCATATATATCAAGTTTCGCCTTGAGATCATCAATATGACTGTATTCTTTGCTTGTGTTATCCTTAAAGGTAACCGTTATCTTCGGCATAAAATCATATCGGAAATAATACTTTTCTTCTCCCGGACTGCTGAAAATCGATCCGTCACGGTTTTCCATAATGTCTTTTTCCATTACGGTTCAACCGATTTGACATTATTATCGACAATCTTAATAGACGTTTTCACGGTCAAACCCATATATTCCACTTCAATCTTGTTTTCTCCGACCGACCAAGGGTGATCGTAAGACTGTTCGCCCTTAATCCATTTAAACTCCCCTGGAAATTCATTAAACATTTCATATTGCGAATCAAATGTGAATTTTTCACCTTGTTCGGTTTCAACGGTACATTTAAGAGTAATATCATAAACCCAATAAAATTCGTTGTGCCAACCGTCGTGCTCATAAAAGCCATAGGTATATTCAGCAATTTCATCTTTAGCGCATGATACCGAAAAACTTGTGATTTTTGAAGAATCATTTGCCGATACGCCGAGCGGCAAGACCGATAACAAAAGTGCAACCGCAAGAAGTGTTGCAACAGACTTTAAAACTTTTTAAACATTTTCAGAAGAACCTCTTTTAAAACTTTCCTCCGCAATTTTTTCGCGGAAATATAAAACAAATACAACTACCGCAAACACGGCAAAGACGGCACCGATGATATAAAGTATTTTCGAAGTGTCAAGGTTGTCTTCTTCAACACTGAAATGCGGAATAATGTTGGGCACAGCGTCGCTGTTGGGTGCATATGTTGTTATATGCCAAAAAGCGCCGTCTTTCACAGTAAGATACTGTGTGACCGAATAGTCGCCGCCGCTGTCGGTAAAAAGTTCGGTGCAGATGATATATTTTTTTATCGGAGTCTCGGCGTTTTCAACATAATCGGCAGAAAAATTTTCGCCGCCCAAAGAAAGTTTGTCGGAAAGACTTTTCTTGATTTCCGCCAAATCCTTGATATCAAGGAGGTCGAGATTACCGATTTTGCCGCTCAATTCGTTTGTGTAATACGCCACCCGTATCTGCCGAAGATTATCCTTTGACAGGGCAAGCATAACCACATTTTCCGCGTCAAACAGTTTTTTAAGTTCCTGTTCTTCGCGCCCCGTTATCTTTGTCGCTTCTTTCAAAGCAGCACCGTTTTGGAAATAAAGATAGTCATTGCCCATATCAAGTTTAAACTTCGGTGCATCCGCCGCCGCGTTAAAACAGACAACCGACAGAAAACAGACAGCACACAAAAATATTTTTAAAACCCTTTTCATAAACCGTTCTGCCTTTTCGCGGCAGTGAGGGTGTTTTTCATCAGCATTGCAATGGTCATCGGACCGACGCCGCCCGGCACAGGTGTTATTGCCGAGGTTTTATCCTTAACATTTTCAAAATCCACATCACCGCAAAGTTTACCGTTTTCCCTGTTCATTCCGACATCGATAACAATCGCGCCTTCCTTTACCATATCGGCAGTCACGAAGTTTGCACGACCTACCGCCGCGACAAGAATATCCGCACTGCGGCAGATTTCCGCAAGATTTCGAGTTCTTGAATGGCATATCGTCACCGTGCCGTTTTTGTGGAGTAACAACATTCCCATCGGTTTACCGACAATATTCGAGCGACCTATGACAACACAGGATTTACCCTCAACCGAAATCCCCTCATAATCGAGCATTTCCATAATTCCGGCAGGAGTGCACGGCACAAAATCGTAGTCACCTATCATAATTCTGCCGACATTGTGCGGATGAAACGCATCAACATCCTTTTCGGGTGAAATTGAATTGATTATAAGTTTTTCATCCAAATGTTTAGGCAGTGGCAGCTGACACAAAATTCCGTTGACTGCGGGACTTTCGTTAAGTTCTTTTACAAGCGCCAACAATTCTTCTTCGGTGGTATCGGCGGGAAGTGCATATTCGTGTGAAACAATGCCCAAATCCTCGCACGCCTTTTTCTTATTTGCAACATATATCTTGGAAGCGGAGTCTTCGCCGACAATTATTACGGCAAGTCCCACATTTATTCCTTTTACTTTAAGCGCCGAAACCTCGTCTTTAACCTTGGCTTTTACAGCGGCACTTATCACCTTTCCGTCTATCAGTTTATACATTTTCTTCACCCTCCTGTGATTTTAAAACACCGTCAGTGTTAACATCCGCCGCTACATCTTGCTCCAATGCGTTTTCGGTGCTGTTTTCGTCCTCGGTCTGTGCAGCAAACTGGTCGCCGTATTCACCGTCATCGGCTGATGCCGCCGCTCTGCGTGTGAGGAAGCAGAGAACTGTGGCGCAGGCAAGGCACAAAAGCACAGACAGCAGACAGGAAACACGGATTTTACCGATCATAAGGCTGTCTGTGCGCAGTGTTTCGATTATTGCGCGGCCGAAGCCGTACCAAACGCCGTAAAGCAGAGCAATCTGTCCGCTGAATTTGCGCTTTTTGCCTATGTGATGCAGTACGAAAAAGCCGGTGATACACCAAACCGATTCATAAAGGAAACAGGGATGAACCAACCCTTCCTGTCCGATATCGTATATCGTGTTTTCGCTCTGCATACCCCACCAACTGCTGCCGGTGAGTTTTCCAAACGCCTCTTGATTGACAAAGTTTCCCCAGCGGCCTATCCCCTGTCCTATAAGAAAACCGAGGGATGCCAGATCAAGCATATCGGTAAATTTAACCTTGCGCAAACGGCACATAACAAGCCCGCAAATCACCGCGCCGATTACCCCGCCGTAAATGGCAAGACCCGCAAATCCCGAAGAATTGCCGAATCCGAAAAATTCGCTTATCCCGCCTATTTTTTCACCGTCAAAAATAACATAATAAAGTCTGGCGGAAAGAATTGAAACAGGTGTTGTCACCAAAATTACATCAAGCATACGGTCAACGTTGATGTTGAAACGCGGCGCATTTTTTATTCCGTAGATA
>CAZGRC010000083.1:0-5352 GCA_964528125.1 uncultured Ruminococcus sp. | reverse complement strand
TCATATTGACGGGCGATGGCGCTCCAGGTAACGGGACCGACGGTACCGTTTGCGGGTATTCCGTAAAGTCGTTGAAATGAGGCAACTGCGTTGCGGGTTTGACTGCCGAAAAATCCGGTAACGGGTATTTCCGAAATTTGCGGAAGGTTTCTGCCTATTGCTGCAAGATATGTTTGCAAATCCCTGACATCTTCTCCGCTCATACCCTGTGACAGAAAGTAACCGGGATAAAGTTTTGCACGCCCTTCGGTATATTCCAACGGAAGTGAATTTAAAATATCGTTATATGTCCCCGTAATGCTGACCCAAGTATTAAGGTCAACTTCCCCTGTGACAGGCAAACCGTAATATTGCTGATACTGCCGCACAGCCTGTGCTGTTGATTCGCCGTATATGCCGTCTGTCGGAGGGGTGATAAGATTTCCGTTAAAATAAGCCAACACATTGAGATAGTATTGTATTGTCCTAACCTGAACACCCTGCGTGCCGATACGTAAAATTTCGGAGTAAGGCACAGTTGCTTCTTCAACGCTTACCCCCTCTGAAATAAGGTCGGAAAGACCTTTAACTCCGACATAATACTGCTTTATTTTATACCACGTCGGTTTATCGACGGTTCCCGTTTGGTTGAGTGAAAAAATTTCCTGAAATTTGCGTACTGCCGCTTCGGTATCCACACCGAAAACTCCGTTTTCGTATGCAATGCGTGGTATTGCGGGATAATTTTCGGCAATTCGGTTAAGTTCGGTTTGAATTATCTTAACATCGTTGCCCGTAGTGCCGACCATAAGCACAACACCGGGATAGGATTCGGTTATTTCTCCGACAGGGGCATTTTCCACAATGTTTATATCGTCACCGTAATATCTGCGAAGAATATCATAAGGAGCCAACCCCTGTTCGGCAAGAGCAACACTCCCCCATTGAGACAAACCCGCACAGGTCGAGGTTGTACCGTTGCAAAACTGCGCAAAGAGCGGTTGAACGGTGTTTTGCCGCACGATATAATCGTTAAAAATATCATCAACTATAAAGCCGATATTTTCAAAAATATCTCTTTCTTTTACAAAAGCTTGGTCAAATGCCGTGGTGTTGGTTATATCAAAATCATATCCCCGTGACCGATACCATTCGGTATAAATGCGGTTAAGTGCAAATGAAATAATGGCATATATGTTTGCCCTGAGCGCATTTTCCGGCCATGTGGGATAAATTTCACTTGAAGCGACGTTTTTAATGTATTCCGTGAAAGGAACCGTTACATTTTCGGCGGAAGAATCGGGCGCACCCAGATGCACGGTTACGGTTTGCGGAATAACAGGTGTCATTACTGTGCTCATAATCTTCACCTAAAGATCGTACCGACGGTCTTCGTCGGTTATTTGTGGGGTGTTGTCTCCTCCCGAAGCGGCAAGCGGCATTAAGTCAACCGCCTGTACGGAGATAACATCGGGAAAAACAGGAGCATTGCGGTTTATATGTTCAACAAATCCGTCGGCTTTAACCGCGATATTATATGTTGCGTAAGGGTTTTCCTGTGACCCTGCCGATTGTGAGAGCGCTTTTGACGGAGTTTCAATGATTAAAACAGGTGTTTTGCCGCTTTGGTCGGTCACAACTGTGCCGTAAACGGTGCGATTGCCCTCTTCGCCGGAATAAACGGTTACTTCTGCACCTTCAACGGGATAAAGCCCACGAAGTGTTGTAACCCTGACAGTAATGCCGCCGCTTCCCTTTTCGGCGTCGTCGCGAACAAGATTTGCCGCAGGTATGGCGCGTTCGTGCATTTTGAACATTTCGTCGGTATACCGCTTTATAACTTCACTGTCCATATAACCACCTCAAATAATGTTTTTAAGATATTATATGCGTCTTTTGCTGCGGTGCAACAAAAATGATAAAAATAAAAAATCGGGGTTACGATACATCATTATATCAAAACCCCGAAAAAAAGTAGTTCTATTTGGTAATGTGTTGTAGATTGCGGATTGCTAAAGCGCTTCACCGCACATTTTTTTAAATTCTTCCTCGTCAATAACGGTAACGCCGAGCGCGTTGGCTTTGTCAAGTTTACTGCCCGCTTCTTCGCCTGCCAAAACAAAGGTTGTTTTCTTTGAAACCGATGATGACACCTTTCCACCGAGAGATTCTATTAGAGCCGCCGCTTCGTTTCGCGTATAGGTCGGCAGTGTGCCCGTGAGCACAAATGTCATATCCGCAAAACGGTCGCCCGTGGGCTTTTCAAGAGAAAGCATATTAACACCGTGCTCTTGAAGTTGCATAACGGTGGTGCGGGTGTCTTCGAGTGCAAAGAAATCGACGGCGCTTTTTGCCATTACCGCGCCGAATCCCTCAATTGCTTCAAAATCTTCGGCAGAAGCGTTCATCACCGCATCCATACTGCCGAAGTGCGCCGACATAAGTTTGCCTGCCTTGTTGCCGATATGGCGTATTCCAAGGGCAAAAATAAGCCGTGAAAGGTCATTTTCTTTTGATTTTTCGATGTTTGTAAACATATTGTTTGCCGATTTTTCGCCCATGCGTTCAAGTGCCGCAACCGCCGCAAAATCAAGGGTGTAAAGGTCAACAATATTGTTAACCATTCCCGCAGAAACAAGTTGTTCCAAAACAGCGGGACCGAGCCCCTCAATATCCATTGCATCGCGGGATGTAAAGTGAATAAGGTGTCGCAACAGTTGCGCCGGACATTCGGCGTTGGTGCATCGGATTACCGCTTCGCCCTCTTCGCGGGATACCGGTGATCCGCATGACGGGCAGACGTTAGGCATTTTAAATGGAACACTGTTTTCGCAGTGGCGGCTGACCGAAAGCACTTCGGGAATTATCTCACCCGCTTTGCGCACAACAATGGTATCGCCGATTCCTATTCCTTTTGAGGTGATAAAATCTTCATTGTGAAGTACAGCTCGGCTGACAGTGGTTCCCGCAAGGGTGATAGGCTCGAAAACGGCGGTAGGAGTAAGCGCGCCCGTTCTGCCGACATTTATTTCAATGCTTTTGAGCACGGTTTCTTTTTCTTCGGGCGGATATTTATACGCAACCGCCCATTTTGGGTATTTTGATGTACTGCCGAGTTCTACGCGGTAGTCAATGTTATCCACCTTTATAACCGCACCGTCAATATCGTAAGAAAGAGTACCTCGACTGTCACCTATGCGTAACACTTCATCTACAGCCGACTGAATATCGGCGCATTTGAGATATGACGGTAAAACGTTAAAACCGAGATTTTTAAGAAAATCCAATGTTTTTATATGCGAAGAAAAGTTTTTGTTTTCTATGCGTTGAATGTTAAATACAAAAATATCCAGCCCGCGCTCGGCGGTAACGGCGGAATTCTTTTGCCTGAGCGAGCCCGCCGCGGCGTTGCGCGGATTTTTTGCCGGTGTCTCTCCCAAAAGTTCCTGTCGCTCGACAAGACGTTCAAAACTTTCGCGCGGCATATACACTTCGCCGCGCACCTCAAGTGCAGAGCTAAAGTCAATGGTTTTCGGGATGGATGCTATCTGCAAAAGATTTGCGGTTACGTCCTCACCCGTGACACCGTCCCCTCTGGTAGAACCGCGTACAAATCTGCCTCCTTCGTATTCAAGCGAAACCGAAAGACCGTCGATTTTGGGTTCAACCGAAAACACGGTGCGCGAAAGGTCAATCTTTTCGGCAAAATCCCGAAGTTCTTCAATACTGAAAACATCCTGCAAACTTTCCATTTTAACCGCGTGTTCAACGGGCGTGAAAAGTTTAAGCGCCGCACCGCCCACAACCTTTGTCGGACTGTCGGCACGGGCAAGTTCGGGAAAATCTTTTTCAAGGGTTTTAAGTTCGCGTATAAGCGCATCATATTCAAAATCCTCGATTTCGGGGGAATCCTCAACATAATATCTTTCATTGTGATAACGTATTATGTCGGTAAGTTCCTTTATCCGTTTTTCGGCGTCCTTAATTTCCATTTCCTACTCCGTTCCGTTGCCGTTTTTCGGCACAAATATTTTTTAACCTCTTTGACAGCGGCAATAATACTCTATTCCGGTACGCTTGCTCCGAAATCAAAGATATCCGATGCAAAATCGCTGTCAACACCCTCAATAACTTCGGTATACGCTTCGGGTATTTTGCCCACAATAACCGTCTGTGCGGCAATGGATGAGGTGTTTACCCAAAAGCTTTTGTTACAGCCGAGCATAAGTATGTTTATGCTAACGTCGGTATTTATCATTATTCTGTGCAATGTCTGATTTATACCCGACTGTTTGAAAGAACTTTCAAAATCAACCCACACCGTGTTGGTGAGTTGCATTTTAAAGGTTATGCGCGGTCCCATACCGACAAGCGGTTCATAACCCGTGAGTGTTCCGAGAGGTATGGCGATTTCGTAAAATTCTTCTTTTGCGGTAAGCCGTGAGGTTTCGTTTGCTATGGCGGATTTCAGCCTGTTGATTTTAACAATATCGATTTCAATTCCGGTGATATTGCCCTGCTCGTCGCGTGACACCCTTGAAATATTGTCATATGTTATGTCGTTTTCGGCAAGAATATTCAACACCGCAGTGTTTACGCAGTTTATGATAAGCGTTTCGGCACGGCTTTGTGCCAGTGTGAAGATAAGCGGTTTGATTTTGAAAAACACCGCCGTTGCCGCCGCACACAGTAAAAGAAGCAGAACCCCCCACATTATAAGCGCGCGTGCCATTATCTTTCTTTTTTTCATATCTATCCGCCCTTTCTGTTAACATTTTACGGAAATGGCGGATTTTGTTTACTTTTTTGATTTTACCATAAAAAAAGCGTTACTTCAAGAAGTGATTTGCATTAAAAATCGTTTTTGCGATAAAAGTTTACAAAAATAACGGATAACCGTTCAAGGTGAACCGCTATCCGTTTTATAAAACTTTATTTAACCGTTATTTTGCCGTCGGAGATATTGGGTTTAATCAATTCTTCGTCAAAGTTTGAAATTTGCGAATCCGTGCTGTATTTAACGGTATATTCACCTGCCGCAGTTCCTTCTTTGATTTTAAACTGCAGGATTATAACGGTGCCGTCGGAGGTTTTGTCGTCAATGCCGGATGCCGAAATAATGCAGGATATCTTGCCGTTATCTGCCTTTAAATCATATTCATCAAGGATATCACCCTCTTTGTAATCGACATATTCGAGCGCGGAATCGTCATATTCAAAAATAAACATACCTGCGAGAATACCGGGATTTTCGGAAAGTTTTATCGGCACATCGATAATATCACCCGCAGAGCCTTTGTATTCTCCTACTGTTACATTTCCTTTTTCAACAACGGTGCCAACACCGTCTTTATCCGAGGCCGAAGAAGATGT
>CAZGRC010000082.1:0-5439 GCA_964528125.1 uncultured Ruminococcus sp. | reverse complement strand
GGTATACGGCACTATGAAAGAACGCAGCAAAAGCAGTGATTTTGAATACATTGTTTACAAAAAGCAGACCGCGAAACGTGAAAGAATTTATCTTCGCGGATTAAAGCGGTCACCCCTGCCGCCGCCCATACCTCCGTGCATTCCTCCGCCACCCATACCGCCGTTTGACGGAGAATTTGAGGTAACAACCGACGAAAGTGTGAAATCGTATTTTGTTGCAACGTCGGAAACGGTACCCGACGTTGCAAATCCGTTTTCGTCGGCACCTGATACCGTGCCCCCGATATTAACGGTATAGTCACTGCCGACCTGCATTCCCGCAGCGCTTATTACAACATTGCCGTATTGCTTTTTCGGTGTAAAAGAAGCCAGAACATTTCCGTTTTTATCTGTAACGGAAAGTGATGTGCCGCCGACGGCTGTGTCGATATTATACATAACCGACGGCTGTGTGCTGTCGGAAGAAAAACTTTGCGCCATACCCGAACTGCCGGCAAAAATTGCGGTGCCTCCCGATATGGTTGCACTGTTTTCATAATCCAAAGCACCGTTGCCGTTATCGGTCGGACCCGACACAAGCAAGACACCGCCCAACATTGTAAAACTGCCGTTAGAATCTATGCCGTCGCCCGATGCGTTTACAAGAATATATCCGCCGTTAATAACAATAAACGGTGATTCGCCGCTTTCAAAAGAATTCTGCCCCGGACGTCCGCCCAAAGAAGAACCGTCGTTTCCGCCCGCGGCATTAAATCCGTCATCTTTAGAAGTAACATCAATGGTCCCGCCATTTACGGTTATCCGAACACCCTCAATGCCTTCATAAGACTTTGCTATCTTGACAGTACCGCCGTTTATTATGACCGAAGAATCCGAATGTATACCGTCATCACCCGACGCTGCGGTGATATTTCCATCATCTATCTGCAAATCGCCGCCGCAATGTATGCAATCATCCAAAGAATCGATATTGAATGTGCCACCCGTGATTTTAATAAGACTTTCGGCTTTAAGCGCCTTTGCACTTTCGGTTTTTGCGGTAGCGGCGGTTGAATAGCCTCTGCCGAATCCGTATGGTCGGTCGCAATCTTTATCTGTGACGGTTGCGCTGTCGGCGCTCCCGCCGCCTGTTTTAAGGTTAAAGTTGCCGCCCGCGATGTTAAGCACGGTTTCTGCCTGAAATGCATCGTTTGCGGAGACAATGTTATATTCTCCGCTTTCAACATATATATATCCGTGCGCGCCGTTTTCGGTGTCGGTGGAATGAATGCCGTCACCGCCGCTTTCCGCATTTAATTTACAACCTGCGAGTTTTACGCAATCCTTGCCTTCAATCGCTCTTCCTTTTGAGTTTATCGCAATACTGCCGCCTGTTATTACAAGGTCGTCTTTTGAAACAATGCCGCATTTGTAATTTGCGGTAATACCAAGCGTGCCGTAACCGTTTATACAAAGGTCGGCACGGCTGAAAATCGCACCGTCGGTTTTTTCTTCGTCACCCGAAAAACCACTGTATCCATCACCGTCGGAGACGGTGTTAACACTGTTTTCGGCAAGGGTGATAAACACCTTGTCAGCGCTCTTTATATATATTGCGGGGCCTGATTTGTCCGAGATGTCGGCACCGTTTAATACTAACTGTATCTTTTCGCTGTCGGGTGCATCAACCGTCACCCTGCCGTAAGAACCCGAAAGTATATATGTGCCTGCCTTTGTTATACTCACGGCTCTTCCGTTTGCGGAAATTTCTTCGCCGCCGCTGTATGAGGGATCCGTTTCACGGTCGGTAAAAGAAAAATCCATACTGTCAAGATCGACTTCAACATCGGCAACCGTTTGACCCGATGAAATTTCGTTACTGTCGTTCACGGTGTTGCCGTTGTTTTTGTTTCCGCACCCGCAAAGCAAAATCGCAACTGCAGAAACGGCGGCGATTATTTTAAATTGCTTCATTAAAGTTCATCTCCCGCAGTGATATCACGACTGCACACAATCTCAAGATTTCCGTTTCTGGTTCGAAGTCCGTCTAAAAACACTTTTTCTTTTGAGGGGTCTTTAAGTGTTATATCATATGTCAGTTGAAAAAGGCTTCCGAGATTGGTGGTCTTCACCCGTATAAGTTCGTGCCGCAATGTGTATTCGTTCATTATACCGTCAAAAACTTCGGTGTAATCAAGGCTTTCGGGAACGGTTATTTTAAGCCGACGGCGGCGAAGCGGCGCTTTCCCGAAACCTATCTCCGTATAAAGCATACTCATAATTATAAATATTATCGTAAATACGGCGGCTATACCGACAAATCCTACTCCGGTTGCAAGTCCGACCGCCATTGCGGCAAAAATTGCGAGGATTTCCCGCGCACTGCCGGGTGCCGAACGGAATCGCACCAGCGAGAACGCGCCCATTACGGCAACACCTGTGCCGATATTTCCGTTTACAAGCATCATTACAAGTTGTATTATCGACGGCAACAGTGCCAGCGTTATAACAAAACTCCCCGAATATCGGTTTTTAAACATATACGAAAGTGCCAGAGCCGCCCCCAAAACAAGCGAAACCGCCGTGCAAATAAAAAATGCTTTGGGGGTAATATCACCCTCGAAAACACTCAAAAATAAATTTTCCACAGTTCAAAACTCCTCTTTTAATATAAGATTTCTGTATGCAGTCCCGTACTTTGAAAATGATGTCGGGTAGATACGGTTTTTGTCAAGTGCGTGGCACAGCCACAGCGGAAAGGCACCCACGGTTTTTATTTCGACAAGTCTGGATTCCGGCGGAATAATCGGCGTTCCGTATATACCCGTCGCAAGGTCAAGCGCTTCGGTTCGACAAAGAATATCATTATCAACCGTTATGCGCAATTGACCGTCGGTGTCTCGAAAAGAAAGTCGGTGATAAAATCCCGCAATACGCGGAGAAAGTGCGGGATAAAGGCTTAAAAAATAGTCCAGTTCTCGCATAATCTGTCCGTCATCCGGCGGCGCACCGCCCGCAAGATAATCCAACGCGCTGCCGTATTCGGTGCAAATGCGCCGCTTATATACCACCCCATTAAACTTCTTTTTTATTTCGATAAAGGCGGGGCTGTCGCTTTTCGGCACGGTGTAGCACCTAAGCCGCAGTTTTTCTTTGTACTTCGGTTTTTCCGCCGAGCGTCTGATAAGCAAAAAATCAGGCGTGTCATAATAGAGGTTTGAAATTATACTGTCGGCATAAATGTCGGGCACGGTATGCTCCTTTAAAACTTCGTATAATGCCGCGTACTGTTCACCGCTGAGCAAATACTTTTTTTCACTGCGTTCAAAAACACTTTGATACATTGAATCACTCCGAATAATATGTTATCGGTTGAATTTGTGATATATTTGGATAAATTGTAAACGATTGTGAAGACATTATTTGTCTGTGGCTTTTGTGGTGTCTGATTTTTTGAAGGGTTTTGAAAAAGCTCCGTGATAAATGTCGGGAAATCCAAGCATTTATCACGGAGCCGAAAAAAGATTTACTTTTCTTTGATTTTTCCGATTATCGCCATAATAATGAAAATCACAAGATTTACGGCAACAACACTTGCGCCCGCGGGCATATCATATGCAAACGACAGTAAAAGTCCCGCTATAAACGCCGCAACCGATACGGCGGCACTTGTTATGATCGTGGTCTTGTACTGCTTGCACACCCGCATTGACGAAAGTGCGGGAAAGGTCATAACACTTGATATAAGCAGTGCACCCATTATACGCATACCGATAACCACCGTTACGGCGGTCAGCACGGCAATAAGACTGTTATAAAAACCGACTCTCACACCCGACGCTCTGGCAAAACCCTCATCAAACGTGCAGGCAAAAATATTTCGGTAAAAAAGGCAATACAGCAACATCACCGCCGCCGCAACCAGAGCAGCAGCCGCAACATCACCCCTGGACAGCGCCAAAATACTGCCGAACATATAGTTGTTTATATCGGTGTTCATACCTGTTGTGAGTGATGCGACTATAATACCTATTGCCAGTGACCCACTCGACACAAGAGCAATCGCGGCATCACCGCGCATTTTTCCGCTGTCGCGAAGCCTGAGCAATGCAAAGGCGGCAATAACCACGACGGGTATCGAAACCCGAAGCGGTGCCGTTCCCATTGCAAGTGCGACCGCCGCCGCGCCGAACGCCACATGAGAAAGTCCGTCGCCCAGCATTGAAAATCTTTTAAGTACAAGATTCACGCCCAAAAGCGCACCGCAAAGCGATATAAGCACACCCGCGATTATGGCGCGTGAGGCAAACGGATATGAAAACATTTCTATTATTTCGCTCATAGTAATCACCATTTCTTTGCAAGACACCAAATGCGATGCAAAATCACCCAAACGGTGATTATTATATCGCCTCTGTTTCGATTGCCTTTGGTAACAAAGGCAAAAAACAGGTGTCTTTATTATTTTCGGCATGATTTTTCACGCTATACCCTCGCTGTTTTTGTATTCCCGCACGGTTCCGTAAAAAGTGCTTTTTTCACCCAAATGCAAAACGCTTTTTGCTTCATCAAGGGCGCGCGGCAGGTCATGGGTTATCATAATTACCGTCATACCGCCGTCATTCAAACGTCGGATTATTTTATACAGTTCATCACGCGACAGCGCATCAAGTCCGGTTACGGGCTCGTCCAACAAAAGCACACGGTTGGCGGCACAAAGCGCGCGACAAAGCAAAACCCGTTGTTGCTGACCGCCCGAAAGTTCGCGAAAAGGTCGGTTTTTAAGGCCATAAATTTCAAGCATTTTCATATTTTTTTCGGCGGTTTCGGCAATATGTCTGCGATGTTTGAAAATATTCTCGCACCGTTCTCTGCGGTGCTCACCCACCATTTTCCCCTCAAGTGAAAATCTTCCGCCCGCAAATCCCGAATATACAACCTCTTTAACACTTGCTGGGAAATCTTTTTGCGCTTCGGTACGCTGGGGAAGCCAACCGATTTCGCGGCGGCTTATTCCGTCAAACAGCACCGAACCCGTGTGCCGAACATTGAAGCCGAGTATACACCGCATAAGCGTGGTTTTTCCCGAACCGTTTTCTCCCACAATGCAAAGATAGTCTCCGTCGTTTACGCAGAAGCTCAAATCGGAAAAAACCGTGTGATTTTCATAATATGCCGAAAGTCGGCGCACTGTTATAACAGGCATTATTTCATCCCTTTCCGAAGCGATTCAAGATTTCGTCCCATAATATCAACATATGTTACACCGGCGTTAAAATCATCGGCAGTGACATTGTGTGCCGAATGCAGTTCGTAAAGTTGAATCCCCGTTTCTTCTGCCAGTGCATCGGCAACAACGCGGTTGCTCATTTCGGTGTAAAAAGCCGCTGTAATGCCCTTTTCTTCAACCGTTTTTGTAAGTTCACCCATAACCTTAAGGCTTATATCGGTGCTTGTAGC
>CAZGRC010000081.1:0-5480 GCA_964528125.1 uncultured Ruminococcus sp. | reverse complement strand
GTGTACAGACGATATCGGGGAAATAATTCACGGAGGACTGTCGCAAATACCCTGCACCTCACGTTTGTATGAAGCTATCGACGGTATTTTAACCGATTTTGAGAGCGGGGTGTCTGCGAAAGAATGTTTTGAAAAGATACACCGAATCTATAATGAATACGATTCGCACGGATGGTGTCATACCATATCCAATGCCATGATTGTCGTTGCCGCGCTTCTTTACGGAAACGGTGATTTCGGGAAATCTGTTTGTATGGCTGTAGAAACCGGTTTTGATACCGACTGTAACGGTGCTACTGTCGGTTCCGTTCTCGGAATGGCAAACGGTATTGACAGTATTGAAGATGTTTGGAAAAAACCTGTGAACGACACGTTGCATACTTCGGTATTCGGTGTCGGAACGGTAAAAATTTCAGACAGAGTAAAACAAACCCTGAAACACATTAAATAAATCTCGATTGAGAGTGTTGACTTTGTCAACACTCTCAATCGGCTCGTCTACAATCTGATTTTTTATTTGTTCCCGATTTTATGCCGTTATATGATTTCACTTTTCGAAAGGCGCACATCCGCTGTATAAATGAAAAAGACAAAAAAAGTCCGAATTCGACTTACTATAATATCAATTTTCATAATTGACAAAACAGTGAGGATATTTTATAATATAAACACGGATGTTTTTTGCGACTGACGGAAGATGAATATAACATCAGGGAGCAAAGAACTGTATGCACCGCTGAAGGGGAAAATAATCCGATAAAGGTGCGTTTTATGTCGACCGTCTGGGCAGTTTTATCCGAACCAAGGGATAAAACCGCCCTTTTTTTGATTTAATGGAGGGGAACCTATGAAAAAGGTAGGAATTATTATGGGCAGCGACAGCGATTTGCCGATAATAAAAAAAGCAACCGATGTTTTGAAAAGTTTTGATGTTCCGTTTGAGGTGCACATCTATTCGGCACACCGCACACCGCTTGAAGCAAAGCAGTTTTCCGAAAATGCACGCCAAAACGGATTCGGTGTCATTATTGCCGCGGCAGGTATGGCGGCACACCTTGCGGGAGCCGTTGCCGCGAACACGACACTGCCGGTTATAGGCATACCCTGCAAATCGTCAAATCTTGACGGTATGGATGCGCTTTTATCCACCGTTCAAATGCCGACGGGTATACCGGTTGCCACCGTTGCGATAAACGGCGGTGCAAATGCCGCACTGCTTGCACTTCAAATTTTGGCGGTTGAGGACAAAACGCTTGCCGAAAAGCTTGATAACAAACGCAAATCGGATGCCGAGACAGTGCTGTTAAAAGACGCCGAGGTTATGGAAAAACTGTAACGTTTTATAAATCTGTGACAATGCTTCGGGGCGACTCACAGGGAAAACAATGCCAAAAAATTTAAAGGAGATATAAAAAATGGAAAAGAAACTTGTTTACACGGGAAAGACAAAGGATGTATTCGCACTTGATAACGGAAATTATCTTTTGAAATTCAAGGACGATTGCACAGGCAAAGACGGCGTATTCGATCCGGGTGAGAATGCCGTGGGTCTTACCATCGACGGTGTCGGTGACGTAAATCTTCGTATGTCGATATATTTCTTTGAAAAGATAAACGCCGCAGGTATAAAAACCCACTTTGTAAGCGCAAACCTTGACGATACCACAATGGAAGTTTTGCCCGCAAAGGTTTTCGGCAAAGGTCTTGAAGTTATCTGCCGTTACCGTGCTGTAGGAAGTTTCTTGCGCCGTTACGGTGATTATATCGAGGAAGGTGCAAAACTTCCCGCTTATGTTGAAACAACATTTAAAAACGATGCAAAGGGCGATCCGTTGGTAACAAAAGACGGTCTTGTTGACCTCGGTGTTATGACTGCACAGCAGTATGACGACATTAAGGATATGACCCAGAAAATCACCAAAATCGTTGCGGACGATCTTGCCGAAAAGGGTCTTGATATGTACGATATCAAGTTTGAGTTCGGTTACGATGCGGACGGCAATGTTATGCTTATCGACGAAATTGCATCCGGAAATATGCGTGTTTATAAAAACGGCGAATACATTGACCCGATAACCCTTTCAAAACTTTTCTTTGCATAAGTTGCAAGACAGAATTTAAATATTTTTCCCAGAAAAAAGGAGTACGGCAATGGGCGGCTTTTTCGGAGCGGTAAGCACCGCCGATGCTATGTCTGATGTCTTTTTCGGAACCGATTACCATTCCCACCTCGGCACACGTCGGGGCGGGATTGCGGCGTTTGATAAAGAGATAGGACTTCAGCGTGAAATACACAATATTCAAAAATCCCCTTTCAGAACTAAATTTGAGCATATTTTCGAAGATATGCGCGGTACCTCGGCAATCGGTTGTATCAGCGATTTTGATCCGCAACCGCTGCTTATAAGATCAAGGCTCGGTGTTTATGCCGTTTGTATGATCGGTGTGATAAACAATGCCGACCAACTTATAAAAAGGTGTCTTAAAGATAATGACCACTTTGATGCCATGACGGGCGGCAATGTGAACTGTGCCGAACTTTTGGCGGCGCTCATTAACACAAAGGACAACTTTGTCGACGGCATAAAATATGCTCAGAGTGAAATTGACGGAACCGCAAATATTCTGATACTTCGTGATGACGGTTCGATAATCGCGGCGCGTGACCGCCTTGGCAGAATCCCCGTGCTTATCGGCAAGCGTGATGACGGTTATTGTGTTTCGTTCGAATCATTTGCATATCAGAAACTCGGCTATGAAGAAGAACGGGAACTGGGCCCTGCGGAAATTGTAGAACTTACAACCGACGGAATTCGGCAACTGGCGCCCCCCGGAAACGAGATGCGCATTTGCTCTTTTTTGTGGAGTTATTACGGATACCCCACCTCTACATATGAGGGGGTCAATGTTGAACTTATGCGTTACCGCAACGGCCAGATAATGGCACAGCATGACAGGCAGGAAGGTAATACCGACGGGGTTGACTATGTCGGAGGGGTTCCGGATTCGGGCACACCTCATGCAATAGGTTATGCGAACGAAAGCCATTTGCCGTTTGCAAGGGCTTTCATAAAATACACCCCCACTTGGCAGAGAAGTTTTACCCCCACCGTGCAGTCCGAACGCAACCGCGTTGCCAAAATGAAACAAATTCCCATACACGACCTTATAACCGATAAAAATTTGCTGTTTGTGGACGATTCCATTGTTCGCGGTACGCAACTTAAAGAAACGGTTGATTTTCTTTACAACAACGGCGCAAAGGCGGTTCATATGCGCAGTGCCTGCCCGCCGATAATGTACGGTTGCAAATATCTTAATTTTTCGCGTGCCACAAGTGATATGGAACTTATTGCACGGCGTGTGATAATGGAACTTGAGGGCGAAGAAGGCTTTAAATACATTGAAGAATACAGTGATTCTTCGACCGAGCGCGGAAAGGCGCTCCGCAGCACAATATGTAAACAGATGGGCTTTGCTTCGCTTGAATTCCAGTCGCTGGAGGGTGTTATCAAAGCCATCGGCCTTGAACCCTGCAAACTTTGCACATATTGCTGGAACGGAAAGGAATAAAATGTTTTAAAACATTAACCTCAGAAAGGAACAGATATATGATTACACAATCCAAATCCGACAGTTACGCCGCAGCCGGCGTCGATATTACCGCAGGTTACAAGGCGGTAGAGCTTATGAAACAGCACATTGCCCGCACAATGACATCGGGTGTTTGCTCGGATGTAGGCGGCTTCGGGGGGCTGTTTGAACTTGACCTCGAAGGCATTACAAAACCCGTGCTGGTTTCAGGCACAGACGGTGTCGGAACTAAACTTAAAATTGCTTTTCTTATGGACAAGCACGACACTGTGGGCATTGACTGCGTTGCGATGTGCGTTAACGATATAATCTGCTGCGGTGCAAAACCACTGTTCTTCTTAGACTATATTGCCTGCGGTAAAAACTTCCCCGAAAAAATCGCAGATATAGTAAAGGGTGTTTGCGAGGGCTGTGTGCAGTCGGGCGCGGCGCTTATCGGTGTAGAAACCGCCGAAATGCCGGGATTTTATCCCATTGACGAATATGACCTTGCGGGTTACTGCACAGGTGTTGTGGATAAAGCAAAGATTATCAACAATAAAACCATGTGCGAGGGCGATGTTATAATCGCGTTGCCGTCATCCGGCGTTCATTCAAACGGATTTTCGCTGGTGCGTAAGGTGTTTGATGTTGAAAATTCAGATATCAAAACCCCTATTCCCGAACTCGGAGGAAAGTCGATCGGTGAAACGCTTCTCACACCGACAAAAATTTACGTTAAACCCGTGCTTGCTTTGCTTGAACAGATTAAGGTTAAGGGCATTTCTCATATTACCGGCGGCGGATTTTATGAGAATATTCCGCGCAGTATTCCCGAAGGTCTCGGTGCCGAAATTGACAAGTCGGCAGTGCGTGTTCTGCCGATATTCAAACTGTTGGCAGAACGCGGAAACATCAGCGAACACGATATGTTTAACACATTTAATATGGGTGTCGGTATGAGCATTGTCGTATCTCGCGAAGATGCCGATAAAGCAATAGAGATACTTCAGGCAAACGGTGAAGATGCCTATGTTATAGGAAAAATTGTCAAGTCCGAGCAGAGGGTAGCGTTGTGAGCAAGGCGAGAATAGCCGTGCTGGTTTCGGGCGGAGGCACCAATTTGCAGGCGCTTATCAATGCGCAAAACTCCGGTGTGATAACCGACGGCGAAATAACCCTTGTTGTTTCAAACAATGCCGATGCATATGCCCTTACACGTGCCGAAAATGCGGGGATAAAAACCGCTGTTATTTCCAAAAAACAACTCGGTGCCGAGCGGTTTGAAACCGAACTTATAAAAACACTTGACGAAAACCGTACCGATATAATCGTACTTGCGGGATTTATGGTGATTTTAAGCGAAAAATTCACAGCCAGATATCCGAATCGCATTATAAATGTTCATCCGTCGCTTATACCGTCGTTTTGCGGCGAGGGTTTTTACGGTCTTCGCGTGCACGAGGCAGCACTTGCTTACGGTGTTAAAGTCACGGGAGCTACGGTGCATTTTGTGAACGAAATTCCGGACGGCGGACGCATAATAATGCAAAAAGCGGTTGAAATTTCGGAAGATGACACCCCCGAAACACTGCAAAAACGCGTTATGCGGGAAGCAGAGTGGAAAATACTCCCCGCGGCGGTTCAAAAAGTATCTGAAGAAATCAAGGAGAATAAAAATGGCACTATTTGATTTGAAAAAACTTTTATCCGAAAACACATACCCCGGCAGAGGTATCGTAATAGGTAAATCCGCCGACGGCAAAAATGCTATGATTGCCTATTTTATTATGGGCAGAAGCGTAAATTCACGCAACCGCATATTTGAAGCGTTTGACGGCGGTATGCGCACCAAAGCTTTTGACGAATCCAAACTTTCCGACCCGAGCCTTATTATCTATAACCCC
>CAZGRC010000080.1:0-5494 GCA_964528125.1 uncultured Ruminococcus sp. | reverse complement strand
CCCTTAATGTTAAGGAAGGTATTATAGAAGAAGCTCTTGTTGAAACTGTCGGCTGTTCGGGTATGACCCACTCCGCCGCAATGGCTTCCGAGATACTTGTCGGCAAGACCATTCTTGAGGCACTTAACACCGACCTTGTTTGCGATGCCATCAACACCGCGATGCGTGAACTGTTCCTTCAGATAGTTTACGGCCGCACACAAACCGCTTTCTCGGAAGACGGTCTGCCTATAGGTGCAGGTCTTGAAGACCTCGGTAAGGGTCTCCGTTCACAGGTCGGCACAACCTATGCCACAAAGGCAAAGGGCCCGCGCTACCTTGAACTTGCGGAAGGTTACATCACCAAGATTGCCATTGATGAAAACGATACCATTATCGGTTACAAGTTTGTTCACCTCGGCAAGATGATGGAAATGATCAAAAAGGGTATGGATGCGAACGAAGCTCTTGCCAAGGCAAGCGGACAGTATGGTCGCGTTGACGATGCGGTTAAACTCATCGACCCGCGTGAAGAATAATTAAGGAGGAAAGAGATCATGGCATTATTTGAAAGTTATGAGAGAAGAATTGATCAAATAAACGCAGAACTTGCCAAACACGGCATTTCCTCCATTGAGGAAGCAAAGGAAATCTGCGATAAAGCAGGTGTTGACGCTTACGGCATCGTTAAGGGTATTCAGCCCATCTGCTTTGAAAACGCCGCTTGGGCATATGTTGTCGGATGTGCCATAGCGATAAAAGACAATGTAAAGAGCGCGGCGGAAGCCGCCGAAAAAATCGGTCTCGGATTGCAGTCTTTCTGTATCCCCGGTTCTGTTGCGGATGATCGCAAAGTCGGTCTCGGTCACGGAAATCTCGGTGCAATGCTTCTGCGTGAAGAAACCAAGTGCTTTGCATTCCTTGCAGGTCACGAATCATTTGCAGCGGCAGAGGGTGCAATCGGTCTTGCAAACAGTGCAAACAAGGCAAGAAAAGAACCCCTTCGTGTAATCCTTAACGGTCTCGGCAAAGATGCCGCACAGATTATTTCCAGAATCAACGGCTTCACCTATGTTCAGACCAAGTTTGACTATTTCACAGGTAAACTTAACATTGTAAGCGAAACCGCTTATTCTAAGGGTGAGCGTGCAAAGGTTCGTTGCTACGGCGCAGATGATGTTCGTGAGGGCGTTGCTATTATGCACGCTGAGGGCGTTGATGTTTCAATAACGGGCAACTCCACCAACCCCACACGTTTCCAACATCCCGTTGCGGGCACATATAAGAAAGAATGCATCGAGCAGAACAAGAAGTATTTCTCGGTTGCATCGGGCGGAGGCACAGGTCGTACACTGCATCCCGATAATATGGCTGCAGGTCCCGCTTCTTACGGTATGACCGATACAATGGGTCGTATGCATTCCGACGCACAGTTCGCGGGTTCGTCTTCGGTTCCCGCACACGTTGAAATGATGGGACTTATCGGTGCGGGTAACAACCCCATGGTTGGTATGACCGTTGCTTGTGCGGTTGCGGTTGAAGAAGCTCTTAAAAAATAAGAGAATCGCATAACGTGTTTTAATGTAAAATGATAAGCAAGGTTTGAGAATCAAAACTCAAGCCTTGCTTTTTCGTTGCCCGATTTGCATAAGATAAAAACGGAAAAGTAAAAAACAGGCACTTTACTTTTTCGCTACTCTATATTATAATGTATAAAAGAACATTTGTTCCGGAGGTATGGGCTTTGAAAGACAGAATAATTCTTCACTGTGACCTTAACAATTTTTTCGCATCGGTATCGTTGCTTTCAAATCCCACATTGTATGATCTGCCCGTGGCGGTTTGCGGAAGTGTTGAAGAAAGGCACGGAATTGTGCTTGCAAAGAATGAGGAAGCCAAGCGCTACGGTGTCAAAACCGCCGAGGCGGTGTGGCAGGCAAAAGCAAAGTGTCCGCAACTTTGCATACTTCCGCCGGATTATAAAAAATACCGCGAATATTCGAAACGGGCATATGAAATTTATACACGGTATACCGACCTTATCGAACCGTTCGGCATTGACGAATGTTGGCTTGACGTTACGGGAAGTACTTTGCTTTTCGGTACGGGTGAGGAGATTGCTCACAGAATACGCCGAGAAATTAAAAGCGAACTCGGCATTACGGCATCGGTTGGGGTGAGTTTTAACAAGGTGTTTGCAAAACTGGGTTCGGATATGAAAAAACCGGATGCGGTTACGGTGATATCAAGAGAAAATTTCAAAGAAAAGGTTTGGAAACTTCCCGTTGCCGATTTGCTGTTTGTGGGAAAGAGCACGGCAAACCGTCTTAAAGAATTCGGCGTGCTTACAATAGGGGATGTTACGCAGTGCGCTCCGTCAATGCTGAAGCGTTTGCTCGGAAAAAACGGTGAGATGCTTATGCGTTATGCCTTGGGTGAGGATGATTCGCCGGTATTGCCCGAAAATTCCGAATCTCTTCCGAAAAGTGTCGGTCGCTCAGTGACACCCGACCATGATATAACAAACCGAGATGAAGTTTGGCGCATATTTTTGAAACTTGCCGAAGATATATCGCGCGGACTGTGCGAAAAGGGGCTGTATGCCGGAAGTATACAAATACATACTCGCGACACGGCACTTAAGGTCAAAGAAACCGCCCGTGCGCTTGATTGCCCTGTTAATACGTCCTTGCTTATTGCGAAACGGGGAATGGAGATATTTGATTCGGTTTATGAATGGAGTTTGCCGTTGCGTTCCGTCGGACTGCGCGCCGTTAATTTGAAAGACGGATATTTTGCCGTGCAGGAAGATCTTTTCGGTGACAGAAGCGAGGAAAAACGTGAAGAACTCATTGAAAATTCGATACAAAATGTTCGAAACCGTTTCGGTAAAGAAAGCATTGTGCGTGGGACGACAATGCAACAATAAATTCCGTATGTTAAAACGCACAAAAAAACAACAAAAAAATCTACGAATTTCTGCACAACGAAAAAATAAAATGCTTGCAATCGACGGACTTTTATGTTATTATCTTAAAGTACGTTGCGTAATGCGGCGTAAAACATGCGTTGATGCGGGAGGTGGCCCACTGCGAGTGGGGGAATTTCCGCGGAGTATGTCCGATTTTCAAACCGGGCGAAAGAACTTTGGAGGCACTTTGGGTTAACTTGCGAACCCTCGGTGCAACGGCAACGCGAGTTGCTGTTCCGGAATTGTCTGTGACCCCAGCAATGCCGGTTTTATATTGTGCCGAAAAGAAAAACACGGCACGGTGTAAGTTTTGCCCGCCAACTAATCAAGGAGGCGAAAATTCACATGGCAGTGAAAGAAAAAATCCGTATTCGTATTAAAGGTTACGATCACGCGCTTGTTGACCAGTCCGCTGAAAAAATAGTGGAAACCGCTAAACGTACAGGTGCAAGGGTGTCCGGCCCCGTGCCGCTTCCCACCGAAAAGGAGATCGTTACAATCCTTCGCGCTGTTCATAAATATAAAGACAGCCGCGAACAGTTCGAAATGCGGACCCACAAGAGGCTCATCGATGTAATCAGACCTTCCAACAAAACTGTTGAAGCGCTTACAGGTCTTGAGCTTCCCGCCGGTGTTGAGATCGAAATTAAACTTTAATTCGACCGAACACCGCAAGGTCATGTCAGTGCTTATATAATATGTGCGCTGACCAATAACCATTAGGAGGAAAAGAAAATGAAAAAAGGAATTGTCGGCAAAAAGCTTGGTATGACTCAGCTTTTTGATACAAACGGCAATGTCGTTCCGGTTACTGTTATCGAAGCAGGTCCCTGCGTGATTGCGCAGAAGAAAACCGCTGAGAACGACGGTTACGAAGCAGTACAGATCGGCTACGGCGATCTTAAAGCTTCAAAGGTAAACAAGCCCCAGAAGGGTCACTTCGCCAAAGGCGATGTTGCTCCGAAAAAAGTTCTTCGCGAATTCCGTTTTGAGGATATCGGCGGTATGAATGTGGGCGATATAATCAAAGCTGACATTTTTGCCGAGGGCGATGCGGTTGATGTCAGGGGTACTTCCAAAGGTAAGGGCTATGCCGGCACTATCAAGCGCTGGAACTTCGGCCGCCTTAAGGAATCGCATGGTACAGGTCCTGTTCACCGTCACGGTGGCTCGCTCGGTGCCTGCTCCAGCCCCTCGCGCGTATTCAAGGGCAAAAAGATGGCTGGCCACCTCGGTAATGAGCGCGTAACCGTTCAGAACCTCAGCGTGGTCAAGGTTGACGCAGAAAAGAACATAATCGCCGTTAAGGGTGCCGTTCCCGGTCCCAAAGGCGGAATCGTAGTTCTTTTCGACAGCGTAAAAGCTTAAGGAAGGAGTGTTTTGAATTATGCCTAATATTTCTGTACTCGATATGTCCGGCAAGAACGTTGGTGAAATCACCTTAAACGACGCTGTGTTCGGCATCGAGCCCAACGCCGTTGTAATGCATATGGCTGTTGTAAACTATCTTGCAAATCGGCGTCAGGGCACACAATCCACTCTTACCCGCACCGAGGTATCGGGCGGCGGCAAAAAACCGTGGCGTCAAAAGGGCACAGGTCATGCCCGTCAGGGTTCGACACGCGCACCTCAGTGGAGACACGGCGGTATTGTTCACGCACCGAAGCCGAGGGATTATTCCTACACACTTAACAAGAAGGTTCGTCAACTTGCTATCAAATCGGCACTGTCCGATAAAGTTGCTTCCGGCAATATGATAGTTCTCGATACCTTCGCACTTGACGGTTTCAGCACCAAGACTGCCGCTGCTTGCATGAATGCAATCGGCGCAGAAAAGAAAACGCTGGTTGTTCTTGCGGACAACAACGCTTTTGCGGTTAAGAGTCTTCGCAACATTGCGGGCGTTAAGACTGCACAGTCCAACACCATCAATGCTTACGACATAATCAATGCCGATAAACTTGTTATGGTTAAAGAAGCCGTTGCAAAAATCGAGGAGGTGTACGCATAATGAAAGCCGCACAGGATATCATTATCGCTCCGGTAATCACCGAAAAGAGCATGGCGGGTATTGCCGCTAAGAAATACACCTTTAAGGTTGCTAAGGACGCCAACAAACTTGAAATAGCCGATGCTGTTGAAAAGTTGTTCAAGGTAAGCGTTGCCAAGGTAAACACCATCAATGTACGCGGACAGGCAAGGCGTATGGGTCGTTATGAGGGCTATACTGCTTCTTGGAAGAAAGCAATCGTTACCCTTAAAACAGATTCTAAGCCCATCGAGTTTTTCGACGGTCTGATCTAATTTTTCGTACAGGAAACCGAAAAAGGATTTCCGGTGATGTATGAAGTTTAAGAATAATGAACTTCGCTAAGCCAAAACAGGAGAGTGAAACAAATGGCAATAAAGTTTTATAAGCCGACTACCAACGGTCGCCGCAATATGACAACTATGGATTATTCCGAATTGTCAAAGGTGGCGCCCGAAAGAAGTTTGCTTGAACCTATTAAAAAGAATGCCGGACGCAACAGCTACGGCAGAATC
>CAZGRC010000079.1:0-5514 GCA_964528125.1 uncultured Ruminococcus sp. | reverse complement strand
ACTGTATTCCGAGGGAAAACGCCAAATGAACAATGATGCCATTCGGATATATCGCGATGCATTCGGTGACGACGGTGATTTTGCGGAAAGACTTTTTAACACCTTCGGCAACATCGCAGAACAACTTACCGTAAACGGAAAGACGGTATCATTTTTGTTTCCCCTGCCCTGCACCCTTGAAACCGAAAAAGAAAAAATTCCCGCAAAATACATTTTTGCCGCCGCAACCGACACCGCACATCGCGGGAACGGGTTTATGTCCGAACTTATACGCAAGGTCTGCCGAAACGACGAAATATTTTATTTCCTACGTCCCGCATCCCCCGAACTTATTGCCTTTTACAAAAGATTGGGTTTTAAAGAAATTACGGGCTTCGGCAACACCGAGAATCTGCCGCGCATAACCGTCGGTACACCGCACCGCAACCTTGCGGGCGGCGCTTGTGAAAACGGTATCTTTCCGCTTATGTATAAATATTCAAAACCTATTGATATCAAAAATCTTACTTTCGGATATTCAATGTTTTAACGGAACACAACCTCATCCCAACAGCAACACATCCCACCCGAAAATCGGATAGGATGTGTTTTTTAAATTCCGTAAACCTTATTTTATATTTCCCGCGGAAGTTTCTTTCTGAATAACATCGTGGGCGCCGCCCTCAACAATACTTGTTGCCGAAACAAGAGTAAGTTTCGCCTTTTCACGAAGTTCGGGAATGGTCAGTGCGCCGCAGTTGCACATAGTCGATTTTACCTTGCTGAGCGACAGACCTACATTATCCTTAAGCGAACCCGCATACGGAACATAAGAATCAACGCCCTCTTCAAAAGAAAGTTTCTTATCTCCGCCAAGGTCATAACGTTGCCAGTTACGGGCGCGGTTGGAACCCTCGCCCCAATATTCTTTATAGTAATTACCGCCGATGGCAACACGGTTAGTCGGGCTTTCGTCAAATCTGGCGAAATAGCGTCCCAACATAAGGAAATCTGCGCCCATTGCGAGAGCAAGTGTCATATGATGGTCATGCACGATACCGCCGTCGGAGCAAACCGGAACATAAATGCCGGTCTTTTCAAAATATTCGTCGCGCGCCGCACAAACATCAATAAGTGCAGTAGCCTGTCCGCGACCGATGCCCTTGGTTTCGCGTGTGATACAGATTGAACCGCCGCCTATACCGACCTTAACAAAATCTGCACCGGCTTCGGCAAGGAACATAAATCCGTCACGGTCAACAACATTGCCCGCACCGACCTTTACACTGTCACCGTATTTTTCACGGATAAAATCAATTGTTCGGGACTGCCATTCGCTGTAGCCCTCCGAAGAGTCGATGCAAAGCACATCGGCACCCGCCTCAACCAAAGCGGGGACGCGCTCGGCAAAGTCACGGGTGTTGATACCCGCACCTACAACATAACGTTTTTCATTGTCAAGCAATTCATTGGGATTTTCTTTATGTGCATCGTAATCCTTGCGGAAAACAAAATACTTAAGATTTCCGTTCTTATCGACTATCGGCAGGGAATTGAGTTTATTGTCCCATATAATATCGTTTGCCTGTTTGAGTGTTGTATCTTCATTGCCGACAACAAGTTTTTCAAGCGGAGTCATAAACTCAGACACCTTAATATCAGTAGCCATACGGCTGACACGGTAGTCGCGACCCGTAACAATACCCAACAGTTTGCCGTTTTCGGTACCGTCATCGGTTACGGCAACGGTTGAAAAGCCGTTCTTTTCCTTGAGTTCAAGGATATCCGCAAGGGTGCTTTCGGGCGTAACGTTCGAAGCGCTTACAACAAAACCCGCTTTATATGCCTTTGCACGTGCGACCATCGCCGCCTCATCCTCGATAGACTGGGAGCCGTAAATAAAAGAAACGCCGCCCTCACGTGCAAGTGCAACAGCCAAGCGATCGCCGGAAACCGACTGCATTATAGCCGAAGTCATGGGTATGTTCATAGTGATTGCGGGTTCTTCGCCCTTTTTAAATTTTACAAGTGGGGTTTTAAGACTTACGTTAGCGGGAATACAGTCCGACGATGAATATCCCGGAACCAATAAATACTCATTAAAGGTATGTGAAGTCTCCTTAAAATAGAATGCCATAATGCAAATCTCCTTAAAACTTTTAATCCATTATAACTGTTTTAACCCTTAAAGTCAACTGGATTTTGTATTATCGAATAACAATTTAAACAAATTTTAATCTTATGCCAAAATCCACTTGAAACTATGAAAAATGTTTGCTATACTTATATAGTATTTTAATTTAAGGGGTCTTAAGATATGAGGATAGGTTTTGACAACGCAGAATACATAAGACTGCAATCGCAAAAAATACGTGACCGTATCGATATGTTCGGCGGAAAACTTTATATGGAATTCGGCGGAAAACTTTTCGACGATTTTCATGCTTCACGTGTGCTTCCGGGATTTGAGCCGGATTCAAAGGTCAAAATGCTTTTGCAGCTTCGTGACGATGCTGAAATAGTTATCGCAATAAATGCCGATGCAATCGAAAAGAACAAGCGCCGGGGCGACCTCGGCATCACATATGACCTCGATACACTGCGCCTTATCGACGCTTTCAGAAGTATCGGACTTTTTGTCGGAAGCGTTGTTATAACCTGCTACACGGGACAACCCTTGGCACAGGCGTTTGAAAAGCGCCTTATCAGTCTCGGTATAAAGGTATACCGCCATTATCCCATCCCCGACTACCCCTCCAATCTTCCACTCATTATAAGCGAAGAAGGCTTTGGCAAAAACGATTATATCGAAACCGAGCGTCAACTTGTTGTCGTTACCGCACCGGGACCCGGCAGCGGCAAAATGGCAACCTGTCTTTCACAACTTTATCACGACAATAAACGCGGTATAAAAGCGGGATACGCCAAATTTGAAACCTTCCCCATATGGAACATTCCGCTCAAGCACCCCGTAAACATTGCATATGAAGCGGCGACTGCCGATTTAAGCGACGTTAATATGATAGACCCGTTCCACCTTGAAGCATACGGCGAAACGGCAATAAACTATAATCGCGATATTGAAATATTCCCCGTTCTCAATTCTATGATGGAGGGCATTCTCGGACGCTCACCCTACAAGAGCCCCACCGATATGGGCGTTAATATGGCGGGTTGCGCCATATGCGATGACGAAGCCGTAAGGGCGGCTGCGGGGCAGGAAATAATCCGCCGCTATTTTGCCGCTATGTGTGCGGTACGTCAAGGACTCGGTGAGCAAAACGAAGTTGCAAAGATTGAACTGCTTATGAATCAGGCACACATAAACGTGGATTCGCGCCCCGTGGTTGCCGCCGCCAGAGCCAAAGCCGAAGCAACCGGTGCACCCGCAACCGCCATACAGCTTGAGGACGGCAGAATTATAACCGGCAAAACATCTTCACTGCTCGGTGCTTCTTCTTCTATGCTTTTAAACGCGCTCAAGGAACTCGCAGGTATTGACGATGCCGTACAACTGCTCTCCCCCACTATAATCGAGCCTATTCAGCGTATGAAAACCGAAATGCTCGGAAACCACAATCCCCGACTTCACACCGACGAAGTGCTCATTGCACTTTCGATATGTGCCGCGACGGACACAATCGCAAAAAAGGCACTTGATCAGGTTGAAAAACTCCGCGGTCTTGAAGCGCATTCCAGCGTTATCCTTTCCCGCGTGGACGAGCAAACTTTCCGCAAGGTGGGAATCAATCTTACCTGTGAGCCGAAATACCAAACCAAAAAACTTTATCATAACAGATAGACAAAATTTCTTTGCTATATTAAAAGCAAGCAGTTGCTCAATGCAAACTGCTTGCTTTCTTGTTATTTGCCGTAATAATTATTTTGTTAAAAGTTCGCAGATAAGGTTGCTGTGTTCTGCAGGATTTTCCACCGTTCTGCCGCCTATAAGACAGGCTTCGGCATAAAGAATTTTCGCATATTTCGCAAGTGCATCCTTATCCTCGTTGTAAAGGCACTTCAACTTTTCCGCAATGGCGTGTTCCGCGTTGATTTCAAGAACAATCTGTGCCTTGACCTTATTATTCTCGCCTCCGGGCATAGAATTGAGGGTCTTTTCCATTTCAAGTGAAATGCCGCCCTCGCTTGCGAGGCAGACAGGATGATTTTTAAGTTTATTGGTAAAGCGAACAGCACTTACACCGTCACCGATAGCGTCACTCATAGCGGAGAACATATCTTTTGCCTGTTCGTTTTCTTCCTCAAGTGCCTTTTTTTCATCCTCACTGTCAAGGTTAAGTTCATTATCGCAGACGTTTATAAACTTCTTACCGTCATATTCCATCATCATCTTAAGCGCAAACTCATCAACATTTTCCGTGAGGTAAAGCACTTCATAACCCTTGTCGCGAACTGCATCGCACTGGGGCAAAAGCTCGATTCTTTCAACGGTTTCGCCGCAGGCATAAAAGATATTTTCCTGACCCTCGGTCATACGCTCAACATATTCTTTAAGGGTTGTATACTTCTTTTCATAAGATGAAGTGAAGAGCAACAAATCTTTCAGTGTATCTTTATTCATACCGTAGCCGTTATATACACCGAATTTGAGTTGAATGCCGAACGCCTTGAAAAATTCTTCATAAAGCGCACGGTCATTCTTGAGCATCTTTTCAAGTTCGCTCTTTATCTTCTTTTCAACCGTCTTGGCAATGAGTTTTAACTGACCGTCATGTTGAAGCATTTCACGCGAAATGTTAAGAGAAAGATCCTCGCTGTCCACCAATCCTTTAACAAAGCTGAAATAGTCGGGCAAAAGATCGGCGCACTTGTCCATAATAAGAACGCCCTTGCAATAGAGTTGCAGTCCCTTTTCATACTCTTTGGTATAATAATCAAAGGGCGCGTGTTTCGGAATAAACATAAGCGCGTTAAATGTTGCCTGACCCTCGGTACTGGTGTGGATAACGCGTGCGGGCGCCTCGAAATCATAAAACTTCTCTTTATAAAAATTGTTATAATCTTCTTCGGAAACCTCGCTCTTAGCCTTTTTCCAAAGCGGTATCATACTGTTAAGGGTCTGATTTTCGGTTACATCCTCATATTCACCCTCTTTGCCCTCAACGGGCTTTTTGGTCGTGAAATCCATACGAATGGGGTGACGTATATAATCGGAATATTTTTTTATCAGCGATCTTATGCGGTATTGGTCAAGATATTCGCTGTATTTTTCGTCGTCGGTATCGGGTTTGATATGCATTGTAACGGTTGTACCGACATTCTCTTTTTCACAGGGTGAAATGGTATAACCCTCGGCTCCGCTCGACTTCCAGCAAAAAGCCTGGTCACTGCCGTAAGCTTTCGATACAACCTCAACACTGTCACTTACCATAAAGGCAGAATAAAAACCGACACCGAACTGACCGATTATATCTACATTCTCGGTTTTTTCATTTTCGTTTTTAAATGCAAAAGAACCGCTTTTCGCAATCGTTCCGAGATTGTTATCCAATTCTTCCTCGGTCATACCGCAAC
>CAZGRC010000078.1:0-5629 GCA_964528125.1 uncultured Ruminococcus sp. | reverse complement strand
ATGCTCGATACGGTAAACGAATTTAAGCAGAATGCCGTGACCGCACAGGATGTTATGGATGCCGCCGATGCTGCCGAGGGAACGCTTCAAAAAAAGCTTCGCGACACCGCTCGCATATACATTGCTTTTTGCGAACTTGTTTCGGTACGCTTTCTTGACCCGTCGGACAGGCTTGAAACCCTTTACCGCCGACTTGAAGATTACCGCTGTTTTGACGGCAAGCAGGTGTTTATCGATTCGTTCAAAGGGTTTACAGGTCAACAGTATAAAATTCTCGACCGCATATTGGCGCAGGCATCGGAAACGGTTATAACTCTTACCGAAGACCCGAATTATGAACGTGAAATATTTGCGGGAATCACCAAGACCAAACAGCGCATACTCAAAATTGCCGCCGCTCATAAGGTTGTGCGTGGCAACGATATCGCACTTAAAGAAAATCATTATTCCAATAAGGCGCTGGCACAGGTTGAGTGCCTTATGGCAGATGCCGTATGTGACTTTTCACCTGTTGGAAATGCCGTAAAAATCTGTATGGCATCTACCGTGTATGACGAGGTTGAGTTTGTTGCGAAAAATATCAGAAAAACCGTTCGCGAAACAGGTTGCAGATACGGTGATATTGTTGTTATAGCACGGGATACCGCGCCTTACGAAGAAGCGTTTGAAGCCGCCTGCAAAAGAAACGGCATCGGTTGCTTTACAGATAAACGTATACCGCTTTGCGAACTGCCGCCGTCTGCAACCGTGCTTGCGGCAGTGGATGCCGTGCGCTCATTTTCTACCGAAAAGATACTCCGTTTTCATAAAACCGGTATAGATATACTTAAAACCGAAGAACTGTCTGCAATTGAAAATTATACATATCTTTGGAACATTAACGGTGATGACTGGTTGAAAAGGTGGGATATGGATCCGTTGGGATTTGCTTCGGCTGAAATTTCCGAAGAAGGAAGAGAGACACTTGAACGGATAAACGAAATACGTCTTCGCGCGACAGAACCGCTTTATACTTTGAAAAAAGCGTTTCACGGAGATGCCGCACAGATGTCGGCGGCACTCTATAATCTGCTTGAAAACTGTAATGCACGCGGGGCGCTTCTTAAACTTTGCGACGCTTACCGTCGGGACGAGCGTGATATCTATGCGGATGCAGTAAAGCAGTCGTGGGATGCGCTGGTACGTGTGTTTGACAGTTTGGCCGTCTGTTTCGGTGATGCTTCGGTGACTGTGTCGGAGTACAGCGAAGCGCTTAAAACCGCACTTTATTTTAATACAGTCGGTGTTATTCCCCAAATGTTAGATGAAGTCACATTCGGTGCCGCCGATCGCATACGTCCGTCACGCCCCAAATATGCCTTTATACTGGGTGCAAATCACGGTGTTTTTCCGCGTATAGGGGCACCATCGGGACTTTTTGCCGGTGGAGAACGCCGACAAATTATTGAACTCGGAATAGAAATTCCCGATAAAAGTGTTGATGAGGCTTTTGAAGAAGATTTCCTGGTTTACAGCAGTGTTTGCTGTCCCACCGACGGACTGTTCATAAGTTACAGAACCGATATCGGCGGAGCCGAGGCAACACCGTCTGCGTTTTTGAGTGAGATTATTTCCGCATTTAAAATGACGGTTTTGAAAGAGCCCGACATACTTTCGGATGACAATTTGCCCGAAACACGCGAAACCGCTTTTTCGGAGTTCGCGCGGCGTTTTTCTTCTGCGCCGAATGACAGCGCAACGGTTCTTTCCGCAATTTCGGACGATGAAAATATGCGTGACAGGATATCTGCCGTAACTTCGGCAACGGGTGAGCGCGACCACCGCATAACTTCGGAAACCGCCGAGCGGCTTTTCGGTAAAAATATCAGAATGTCACCCACAAAACTCGAAGAATTTAACCGTTGCCGTTTTATGTATTTTTGTAAAAACGGACTTCGCGCAAAAAAGATTCAACCTGCCGATTTTGACGCTATGCAACGCGGAACACTTATTCACTATGTGCTTCAGCGCATAATAGAAAAATATAAAAAGGGTATATCTGAACTGAGCAAAGAACAAATTTCCGATGAATGTGATTTGTTTATCGAAGAATATCTTGACGGAATTCCGGGCTACAGAAGTGTCGAAACACCGCGGTCGAGATATCTTGTATCCACAATGGCACGCACGGTAAAATATGTCGCACAAAGACTGTCGCTTGAATTTGCACAGTCGGATTTTGAACCGATGTACTGTGAACTGCGAATCGGTGCCGACGGCGATATTCCCGAAATAAAGGTTCCGATTGATTCGGAGCATAATGTGCTGTTAAACGGCATAGTCGATCGCCTTGACGTTTGGAACGGATACATTCGCATTGTCGATTATAAAACGGGGCACCGCGATTTTAAACTGCCGGATATTCTTGTCGGCCAGAATTTGCAGATGCTTGTATATCTTTATGCGCTTTGTAAAAGTTAAAAATTCGGCGGCAGACCGGCGGGGGTTTTTTATATGCCCGCAATGCGTGTCCTTGATGACAGCAAAGCCAAAAAAAGAATGAACGGACTTATGCAGGCGAATCCAGACCTTGTTTGCGCAATGGAACACGAAAATGCGGGGAATTTTATTCCTAAACTTGCCGCAAAAATCGGTGATTCCTTTGTCAACGAAGAAGATTTTGAACACATTTTTGAACATATAGACAGAATTCTCGGGCGCACCGCGCGGGAGATACTCGAAGGGGAAATCAAGGTTGATCCGATTGATTCTGTTGAGTCGGATGCCTGCAAATACTGTGATTTTAAAACCGTCTGCGGAATAGGTAACAAACCTCACCGTCGCGCCGAAAAGTTAAACAATTCTGAGGTTATGAAGCAGATAATAAAGGAGAGTGAAGAGGATGGCGTTTAGTGCCACAAAACAGCAACAACAGGCAATCGATACCGACGGCAATCTGCTGGTGGCAGCGGCGGCGGGTTCGGGCAAAACCGCAGTTTTGGTTGAACGTGTGATAAGAAAACTTACCGACCCCGTAAATCCCGTCAGCGCCGACAGACTTTTGATAGTAACCTTTACAAATGCCGCCGCCGCGGAAATGCGGCAACGAATCGAAAAACGTCTTTACGAAGAATGCCGTCTTCATCCCGAAGATGCCGGACTTCGCCGTCAGCGCCGCCTTATTGCCGCGGCACAGATATGTACCATAGACTCTTTTTGTATAAATCTTGTGCGTGAAAATTTTGAACGTGTCGGTATTGAACCCGATTTTAAAATGGCAGATAATTCTTCACTGCTTATGGTTGAACGTGAGGTTATGTCAAGAGTAATAGGGCGATATATCGAAGAAAACAGCGTGGATTTTACCCGACTGCTTGAGGTCGCGGGATGCGAAAACGATGAAACGAATCTCACCGAGATTATAATCCGCGTTTACCGTTACAGTCGGCAAATGCCGTTTCCAAATGAGTTTTTAAACCGACTTCAAATACCGTACACCATTCCTTTCAATTCGGGACATCCGTGGTACAAACAGGCATTTTCGGAAGCGGAGAGTATTATCGACACGCTTGTTGCCGATATCAATTCTATGACCGAAACGGCTCCGTTTGCGGTTAAAAACGCTGATAAACTTGTTGAATACGCTTCTGTGTCCGCACTTACGGTGAGCGGGATTTCATCCTCTTTAAAAAATTGTAATTGGAACGAAGTATACGAAGTTTTGGCGGAATCTTCTTTTTATCGCTTGCCTGCCACAGATAAAACCGATGAATCTTCGCTGAATTTTTCGGCACTTAAAAAGAGTGCCGCCGAAAAACTTGATAAACTTAAAAATATTTTTTCACACAGTTGTGAAGAAATCGATAGAAACCGTGAGGAAATGTGCCCGATTGTCGAACTGCTTATAAATGCGGTTAAAGAGTACGGCGAGGAACTTTTTGCGGAAATGAAAAGTGAAAATATTCTTACTTTTCATAACACCGAACAACTTGCACTTTCGCTTTTGTGCGAATACAGCGACGGTGAAATTGTTGTGAGAGAGGATGCATCAGCACTTCTGGCGCGCTACGACGAAGTTTTGGTCGATGAATTTCAGGATGTCAACGACCTGCAGGATATGCTCTTTTCCATTCTTTCGAATATGGAACGCAATCTCTTTGTGGTCGGTGATGTAAAACAGAGCATATATGGTTTTCGCGGTTCAAATCCGGAAAACTTTCTCAAAAAGAAAAGGCGCTATATACCTTTTGAAACCGCCGCCGCCGGCGAGCCGAAGAAGATTATCCTGTCCGATAATTTCAGAAGCAGGGCAGGGGTCTGCGATTATGTTAATTTCTTCTTTTCGCTGATTATGCAGGGACAGGTCGGAGAACCGATATATGATGAAGAAGAACGCCTGAATCCCGCCGCTAAATATCCCGAAAGCGGGTCGCCCGCCGCAGAAGTGATTATCACGGAATGCGAAGACGGATGTGCTTCGGCAGAAGAACGCTTTACGGCGGAAGCCGCGGCGATTGCCGAATATATAATCGGAGTTATGAACGAGGGCGAGGCTATCCGTCAGGACGAAAATATACTGCGTTGTGCGCGTTACGGCGATTTTACAATACTTTTGCGTTCGATGAAGCGTGCACCGATACTTGCACGGGAGCTTTTAAAACGCGGTATATCGGTGGACTATTCAGCCGAAAGTTTCTGTGACAGTGTGGAAATTTCTACGTTTTTATCACTGCTTAAAGTTATCGATAACCCTGAAAGCGATATTGAGCTGCTGTGCGTACTTATGTCACCGATTTTCGCATTTACCGCCGAACAGTTGGCTGAAATCAGGACATTGAAACGAAACGGAAGTCTGTTTTCGGCAATACTTTTTGCGGCGAAGAACGGAAATGCAAATGCGGTTTCTTTTGTTGAAAAACTTGAGGTTATGCGCCGCAGTGCCGCAATACTTTCAATTGATCGCCTTATAATGACCTTGCTTTACGAAACCGATTATTTGAGCATTGCTTCGGCAATGTCGGGCGGTGCCGCAAGGCGTGCAAATCTTTTGACACTTGCCGATATGGCAAGCGGCTACTGTAATGCCGGATACGGCGGAATTTCGGGATTTTTGAGGTATATGTCGCTGGTTAACGACGGCGATATCAAGACTCCCGATTCGTCGGGCGGAGACAGCGTTAAAATAATGACAATGCACAAATCAAAAGGATTGCAGTTTCCGGTTTGCATTATTGCCGACCTTGCAAGCCCCATAAACGACAGTGATGCCCGCGATTCGGTGATATTTGACGAGCAACTCGGCATTGCTTTCAGATATTTCGATTCGGATAACGGGACTAAGGTTGACACACTGCCGCGAAAACTGCTTTCCAAAAAAACGCATATTAAAAACATTGAGGAACAGTTGCGCCTTTTTTATGTTGCGCTCACCCGTGCGGAAAATCGTGTGGTTACCTGCCTTAGCCCGTCAAAACTTGATGCTAAACTTGAAAATCTTGCAATGTCTTTGGGTGACAGTTCGCCCTACATAACCGCCCAATGGCTTTCGGGTGGGGCTTCAATCGGAGACTGGGTGCTGATAACCTCCTTGATACACCCCGACGGTGAAGTTTTGCGCCGTCGCGCCGGTATTGCGGTGCCGACGGTATCC